>NZ_JBHMIM010000031.1:0-79790 GCF_048060115.1 Micromonospora sp. LOL_023 | reverse complement strand
GACCGGGACCGTCCTACCGCAAGGCAGGACTACCAACCGTGCGCTCACTAAAGCCCACTGAGAGGTAACGGCAGTCCTACGCCTTTCCGGAGAACCTCACCCTGGAGCAGGCCCGTGGGTGGTGGATGGAGCCCTCGCCGGCGAGCACCGTCGTCGCGGTGGATAGCTCGACCGTCCTTGGCAGCGCCAAGATGGGCCCCAACCGGCCGGGCCGAGGGGCCCATGTCGCTACAGCCAGCTTCATGGTCGATCCGAGGCACGGCGGTCGCGGCGTCGGCCGGGCCCTCGGCGAGTACGTCGTCGACTGGGCCCGCACCACCGGGTACCGCAGCATCCAGTTCAACGCGGTCGTCGAGACGAACCAGGTTGCGGTGCGGCTCTGGCGCTCGCTGGGCTTCGATGTGCTCGCCACCGTTCCGGAGGCCTTCGATCACCCGCAGCACGGTCTGGTCGGACTGCACGTGATGTTCCTGGACCTGAAAGGCGCTTGAGCGGTCGCCTGCGGTCGGCCGTACGCCGGGAACTGTTCCAGCGTGATCCCGTCGGGGGATTTTGATCCCCCAACGGGATCACGCTAGACGAGGATCCGCCCTCCAGCGTAGGGTCGGGTCAGGCCCTAGCGGTAGGACGTCTCCAGTCGGTAGAGGGCTGTGGTCCCTTCGCCGGAGTCGATCTCCGCGAGCCGGAGGCGGTCGACGGCAACGTCTGCCCGCTGACCGGTCCCGCCTGAGCCGGCGTCCGTCCAGATTTGCACCGTCCCGTGCGGCGGCAGCGCCCTGGGCCGTCGGGGAAACTGTGCCAGAGTGGCCACGTGGCGGGCGACCTTGAGGCGGCGACGGAGGCGTACCGAGCCGCGCTTGCGCGAGTGCAGGACGGCCTCGCGGAGGTCGCTTCGGCCCGAGCCGACGTGCCTGAAGTTCGCAAGCGACTTGCGGCAGCCATCGTGGTGGCGTACCGAGGTGGTGTGCGCGTCGGCGAGATTGCTCAGGTCACCGGCTACGGTCGCGAGCAGGTCCGGCGGATCTTGCGGGCTGGCGGCGTCGAACCTGAAGGTGCCGGGACTGCGGACAGCTGAGTGCAACGCCCCTCAACCGACCAGACACTCGTCAGGAGATGTAGTGCAGGATCACGTTGTGGACGTGGTGTGACTTCTGGTCGCCGCGGAACTCGACCTCGTAGGTGTGGGTGCCGACGTTGATGGCGATGGCGCCGGAGGAGAAGTACGAGCCGCCCCAGGACTTGTTGCTCACCACGCTGACACTGGTGATCTTGGAGTACGGGATGCTGGTGATGGCGAACCTCTTGCCGATGAACGACTTGTCCTGGATGATCACGCGGCGGTTGGTCAGCCCGATGAAGCCGGTGCCGGTGCCGATCGCGTCGTAGACCGCGATCACCTGCTCGCCGTCGAGTAGCCCGCTCTCGATCTGCTTGAGTTGCTCCCGCCGGTCGTACATCACGTTCGCCATGCATCTGAGGGTAAGCGGACCGGGCAACTGAGGCGGTACTCAGCCGGGGGCGACGATCGTCCGGTAGACGTCCTCGATGCGCGCGGCGAGTGCGACATCACCTTCGGTGATTCCTTCGCCGTTGGGGGCGCCGAGGTGGATCTGGGTGCGCCCTTCGACACGGCGTACGTCGGGTCGCAGGTGCAGGGCGTCCGCCGCTACCTTGATCCGCTCGGTGAGCTCGGCGTGCTGGCTGTCGTCGAGAACCAGGGTGCGCCGGATCTGCCGGCCGTGCTGCGTCCACCCGGCGAGTTGCGTCAGCGCATCGCTAAGGTAGTCGCGGCCGGCGCGGCCGGACCAGATTGCTCGCAAAGCCACACCTCCCAGGCGTCGTTGCCGGCTTGTGGCCAAATCGTCGCCATCCTGTGTCTTGGTCGGTGGCCACCAGTCTTGCCGCTGACTGGCTGGTGTGTCCACGTCCACCTTTCCGGCATCTGCTGTCCTAGCGGTCAGCAGGGTTACCCGAAACGCTGATTGATCTGGCACCCTGGTCTGCTGTGGGAGCCGGGCGAGCGAGGTATCGGGTGGTGGTCGGGGCGGCGATCGTGCTCGGCGGCCGAGTGCTGGCCTGCGCGCGCGCCCATCCGCCCCCTACCGCCGGAAAATGGGAGTTTCCGGGCGGCAAGGTGGAAACCGACGAGACCGAGGTCGACGCGCTGATCCGGGAGTGTCGCGAGGAGCTCGGCGTGGCGATCGCGGTCGGTGACCGGGTCGGCGGTGATCAGGTGCTCGGCCACGGCCGAGCCGTACTGCGGGTCTACCTGGCCAGCCTGCGCGGGCCGGCGCAGCCGACCGCGCTGGAGCATTCCGCGCTGCGGTGGCTGGCGGCGGACGAACTCGATCAGGTCGACTGGCTGCCGGCAGACAAGCCCATCGTGGCCGAGCTGCGCCCGGTGCTGCGGACTGCCGCCCGGTCGCTCAGTGACTGATGTTTCGGTCACCGACCAGCGCGTACCGAGCCGGGAGCGACGCCGACCATGCGTTTGAACGCCCGGCTGAACGCGGCCTCCGAGCCGTAGCCGAACTGGTTGGCGAGTTCCCGGACCGTTGTCCGCCCCTGCTCGAGCCGGTCGAGCGCGAGATGCATTCGCCACCGGGTGACGTACTGGAGCGCCGGCTCGCCCATGAGGCGGGTGAACCGGGACGCAAACGCCGACCGGGACATCGCGACCTCGTGCGCTAGCGAGGCGACCGTCCAGTTGCGGCCAGGTTCGCGGTGGACCGCAGCGATTGCCCGCCCGATCAGCGGGTCCGACAGGGCGCCGAGCCAGCCGGCTCGCGCTTGCGGGTCGTCGCTCTCGATCCATGACCTGATCGCCTGGATCACCAGGATGTCAGCGAGCCTGGTGGTGACGGCCTCGCCTCCCGGGCGAAGGTCCGAGACCTCGCTGGCCAGCAACGCGAGCGTGCCACCGATCCACGCGCTGGCGGGCCGGTCGGCGCCGGTCGCGTGGATGATAGGGGGCAGCAGGCGGACGAGTTGGCGGGCGGCCGGACCTTCGAACGACACCACACCGCAAACCAGGGTGGATTTCTCCCCGCCACCACCATGGCGAAGGATCGAGTAATGGGCGCTGAGGTGTTCCTGTGGTAGCAGATCGACCCGTCCGGCCTGCCCAGCTTGCGGGCCGCTCTCGAGCAAATGCCCGCGACCATGCGGCACGAGCGCGAGGTCACCGGCGCGCAGATACTGCGGCGGCGCGTCCGCGACGCTTAAACAACAACTGCCGGATGTCACTACGTGGAAGCTCAGACAGTCGCCGAACGGCGGCATCTCCAGCGCCCACGGGGCGCTGACCTCGGTCCGGCAGTAGAAGACACCGGTCATCCGGAGCAGGTGCAGTGCCTCCCCAACCGGGTCTACCGACACCCACGGCGGCTCGACCTCGACGTTCGTCATCGCGATCCCTGGACGATTGAGCATGATTCCGCGTCTTTGAACCATAGCCTGTCCGGGGCGGAGCTGGTTTCGTCGACGGTAGCCGCCAACTGCGGCAGCGACGACAGGGGAAGCCATGAAGGTACTGGTGGTCGGGGCGTCCGGTGGAACCGGACGTGCCACGGTTCGGGAACTTGGACGCCGGGCTCATGAGGTCACCGCGTTCTCGCGGAACGCGACGACGGTTGCCGGGCAGTTCGACGGCGGCCTGCTGCGCGGGTTGGACGGCGACGCCACCGACCCCCGCGACGTCGACGAGGCGGTGCGTGGGCAGGACGCGGTGATCGTCACGCTGGGTATCAGCGAGAACCCGGTGCGGGTCAGGCTACGGGGTCCGGCGTACACGTCGCCGGACGTCCGGTCCAGGGGGACCGGTGTCGTCGTCGAGGCGATGCGTCGCCACGGCGTACGCCGGTTGGTGGTGCAGACGTCGTACGGCGTCGGACCCACCCGTACTCACCTGCCCATGCTCCAGCGTCTGGTCTTCTGGGTGCTCCTGCGACCGCAGATCGCCGACACCGAGCGGCAGGAGCGGATCGTCCGGTCCAGCGGCCTGGACTGGACCGCCGTCCAGCCGGTTAACCTCACCGACGACGATGCGGCCGGGCCGCCGTTCGTGTCGACCACCGGTGAGACCCGCAGCATGAAGGTGGCCCGTACGCAGGTCGCGTGGCTCATGGCGGAGGCGGTCGAGAACGACGACCACGTCGGCGCGACACTCTCCCTCTCGGCCGACAAGCTGCGCCCGGCGTCCCGCTCGACCCCAGCCTGACCGCTGACGACGTGCCCGACTCTGCTCAGAGATTGATCGCTACCTCGAACGACCGCGAGGCGAGCCCGGCACCGCCGTGCCAGATCTCGAAGCCGGCTTCGACACCGCTGAGATACCAGTCGCGGTCGAGGTAGCCACGGCCCACCGCGTCGCGGGTGAAGACGGCCAACTCGAAGTCGTCCACCTGGTTGGTCGGGCGGGCCAGCCACACCATCAGTTCGGCACCGTCCGGGGTGCGGCGGGCGTTGGCGTCGGTGTGGAACCACAGGTCGTAGGTGGCGTTCCAGCGGCCGCCGACGTCGGCGGGATCGACCTCCAGGCACTGCAGGGTGTCGGCACCCCAGACGTTGTTCATCACCACCTGCCGCTCGCCGGCGATGTTGATCGTGTCGGCCCGGCCGCACAGCTCGCCCGCGTCGGCGACCGGCGCGAGCCAGACGAGGGTGACGCCGAGTGCGACGACGGCGGCGAAGATCATCGAGAGCAGGCGGTAGCGCCTGAGCGCAATCATGGACGCGGAGCTCCTTCGGCGGGCAGCCCGCAGGGCGCACTGATGCCGTGGGCCCGGCGGCCCGACACCGCCCACGACGGGGCGATCGACGAGATCGGCTCCCGGCTCCGCGAAGGATGTTGCGACTGTCGATCTGTCCCCGGCAATCCCATGCAGCCGGCAACCTACGGAGAATCGCCCCACCCGGTGCGCTGAGCACTGGGTGGGGCGATTCTGACCTGCGCGTTCAATGGTCCTGTGTTGGGTGTGGCCGCGTTCAGCGGTCCTGGTCAGGGTGGTGGTAGTTGAGCGACTTGTCCGGCAGCGGGAAGGTGACGTCCTCGCCGAACGGCGACGGGGCCGCCGGCTTGTCGAACGCCAACTCGCTGATCGGCAGGTGACCCTTCTCGTCCACCGCAGCCGCCTGTGGCCGGGGGACCTGACGGTGCCAGTTCACCCCACGTTTGGCGTCCGCCGCCGGGCTGTGGTCGCCCTCAGCGGGCAGGCCCGCCGCCGCGACGGTGCCGACCGGGGAGTCCAGGCCGGACTCACCGAGGCCGGAGTCGCCCGCCGTGCCGTTCTGTCCCCGCCGGAAGATCTTGCTGCCGAGCCACACAAGTGGATCGTACCGCCGGTCGACGACGCGTTCCTTCATCGGGATGATCGCGTTGTCGGTGATCTTGATGTGTTCGGGGCAGACCTCGGTGCAGCACTTGGTGATGTTGCAGTAGCCCAGACCCTGCGAGGCCTGCGCGTACTCCTTGCGGTCGGTCCGGGTGTCGAGCGGGTGCATGTCCAGTTCGGCGGCGCGGATGAACACCCGGGGGCCGGAGAACGCCGTCTTGTTGTCGTCGTGGTCACGCACCACGTGACAGGTGTTCTGGCACAGGAAGCACTCGATGCACTTGCGGAATTCCTGGGAACGCTCGACGTCGACCTGCTGCATCCGGTACTCGCCCGGGGCCAGGTCCTCCGGCGGGCTGAACGCCGGCGACTCGAGCGACTTCTGGTAGTTGAACGAGACGTCGGTGACCAGGTCCCGGATCACCGGGAAGGTCCGCAGCGGGGTGACACTGATCGTCTCGTTCTCCTCGAACGTCGACATCCGCGTCATGCAGCCCAGCTTCGGCATGCCGTTGATCTCCATGGAACAGGAGCCGCACTTGCCGGCCTTGCAGTTCCACCGGCAGGCCAGGTCGGGAGCCTCGGTGGCCTGCAGCCGGTGGATGACGTCGAGGACGACCTCGCCCTCGTTCACCTCGACCTGGTAGTCCTGCAGCTCGCCGCCGGTCTCGTCGCCCCGCCACACCTTGAAGTGGCGCTTGGTGCCCATCAGTTGTCCGCCTCCTCAGCGAGCGCGTCCTGCGCCAGCGCGTCGAACTCCACCATCTCCTCGTCGGTCAGGTACTTGGCCAGCTCCGTCCGGTCGAAGAGTTCGATCAGCTCCGGTCGCATCTTCGGCAGCGGCTGGTGCGTCAACGTGACCGTCTCGCCGTCCAGCGAACAGACCAGGTTGACCTTGCGCCACTGGGGCGCCATGGTCGGGTGGTCCTCGCGGGTGTGACCGCCCCGGGACTCGGTGCGCTCCAGCGCGGCCTTGGCGGTGCACTCCGAGACGACCAGCATGTTGCGCAGGTCCAACGCCAGGTGCCAGCCGGGGTTGTACCGGCGGCCACCAGCCGCGCTGACCTTGGTCACCCGCTCGCGCAGCTCGCTCAGCTTGACCAGGGAGTCGGCCAGCTCGCCTTCGCGGCGGATGATGCCGACCAGGTCGCCCATCACCGCCTGCAGGTCCTGCTGCAGGGTGTACGGGTTCTCGCCGGTGTCGCGCGACAGTGGGGCCAGAGCCTGATCCACCGCCTCCTCGACCTCACCGGCGGCCACCTTCGGCCGCCGGTCCAGCCCGGTCACGTACGCGGCCGCGTGCTCGCCGGCCCGCTTGCCGAAGACCAGCAGGTCGGACAGGGAGTTGCCGCCGAGCCGGTTGGAGCCGTGCATGCCGCCGGAGACCTCACCGGCGGCGAACAGGCCGCTGATGCGGCCGGCCGCCGCGGCCGTGTCCGGGTCGACCTCGACGCCACCCATCACGTAGTGGCAGGTCGGCCCGACCTCCATCGGCTGCTTGGTGATGTCGACGTCGGCCAGCTCCTTGAACTGGTGGTACATCGACGGCAGCCGGCGACGGATCTCCTCGGCCGGCAGCCGGCTGGCGATGTCCAGCAGCACCCCGCCGGACTCCGTACCGCGACCGGCCTTGACCTCGCTGTTGATCGCGCGGGCGACCTCGTCGCGGGGCAGCAGCTCCGGCGGACGCCGGTTGTTGTCCGGATCGGTGTACCAGCGGTCCGCCTCCTCCTCGGTCTCCGCGTACTGCTTGCGGAACACGTCGGGGACGTAGTCGAACATGAACCGCTTGCCGTCGGTGTTGCGCAGCACCCCGCCGTCACCGCGGACCGACTCGGTGACCAGGATGCCCTTGACCGACGGCGGCCAGACCATGCCGGTCGGGTGGAACTGCAGGAACTCCATGTTGATCAGGGTGGCGCCGGCCCGCAGGGCGAGTGCGTGCCCGTCGCCGGTGTACTCCCAGGAGTTCGAGGTCACCTTGTACGACTTGCCGACCCCACCGGTGGCCAGCACCACGGCCGGCGCTTCGAACAGGACGAACTCGCCGCTCTCCCGGTAGTAGCCGAACGCGCCGGCTACCCGGTGACCGTCCGGTGTCTCTTCGAGCATCAGCTCGGTGATGGTGGTCTCGGCGAAGACCTTGATCCGGGCGTCGTGGACGCCGTACTCCCGCTTGTCCTCCTGCTGCAGTGAGACGATCTTCTGCTGCAGGGTGCGGATCAGCTCCAGGCCGGTGCGGTCGCCGACGTGGGCCAGCCGCGGGTACTCGTGGCCACCGAAGTTGCGCTGCGAGATCTTGCCGTCCTTCGTACGGTCGAACAGCGCGCCGTACGTCTCCAGCTCCCAGATCCGCTGCGGTGACTCCTTGGCGTGCAGCTCGGCCATCCGGAAGTTGTTCAGGAACTTGCCGCCGCGCATGGTGTCGCGGAAGTGCACCTGCCAGCTGTCCCGGCTGTTCACGTTGCCCATCGCGGCGGCGGCGCCGCCCTCGGCCATCACCGTGTGCGCCTTGCCGAACAGCGACTTGGAGATGATCGCGGTGCGCTTTCCGGCCAGCCGGGCCTCGATCGCCGCCCGCAGCCCGGCGCCGCCGGCACCGATGACCACGACGTCGTAGTGGTGTCGTTCGATTCGGGTAGTCATATCGTCCAAGCCCCTAGTTGAAGAACCGCAGGTCGCTGAACCAGCCGGCGGAGAGCGCCATCACGTAGAAGTCGGTCAGCGCCAGGGTTCCGAGGGTGATCCAGGCCAGCTGCATGTGCCGGACGTTGAGCTTGGAGATGAACGTCCAGATCCGGTAGCGCACCGGGTGCTTGGAGAAGTGCTTCAGCCGGCCACCGGCGATGTGCCGGCAGGAGTGGCAGGACAGGGTGTACGCCCACAGCATGACCACGTTGACGAGCAGGACGACGTTGCCCAGGCCGACACCGAAGCCGTTCTCGCCGTCGAAGGCGAGGACCGCGTCCCAGGTGTTGATCAGCGAGATGATGGCGGCCGCGTAGAAGGCGTACCGGTGCACGTTCTGGAAGACCAGCGGGAAGCGGGTCTCGCCGGAGTAGCTCTGGTGGCCGTCCGGCACCGCGCAGGCCGGCGGCGACAGCCAGAACGCCCGGTAGTACGCCTTGCGGTAGTAGTAGCAGGTCAGCCGGAACAGCAGCAGGAACGGCAGGGTCAGCGCCGCGTCCGGGATGATCCACCAGCCGGGCAGGAACCGGCCGAAGTGCGCCGCCTCCGGTACACAGCGTTCGGTGACACATGGTGAATAGAACGGGGTCAGGTAGTGATGCTCGTCGACCCAGTAGAACTCGTGCATGAAAACACGGACCGTGGCGTAGGTGACCCAGGCACCGAGTCCGATGACGGTGATGAGCGGGGGTAGCCACCACCGGTCGGTGCGCAACGTCTTCGCCGCGATGGCGGCGCGCGCCCGCGCCTGCCCCGGCATCGTTGCCGTAGTCGTCATCCTGTCTCCCTGACGGGGCCCGGCCCTCGCAGGCGGACCCGGATATCTTCGGCCGGTACGTGGCGAGCAGGGCAGAGCCCAGATTGCCGTGCGACCGCATGCTCCAAGAACCCGCGCCGTGCGTCGTGGCAGGCGCAGTCCGGTGCACACGTTACGCCCCGTACTCGCGGACGTATGCGCAAGGGAGTCTCGCCGGTATCGCGTCGGTTACGAAAGCCCGGCCCGCCGGTCAGGGGGCGGATGTGCAGAACCTCACTGCGTTTCGAGCGGCGTCGGTCACAGATCGCCAGTCCCGCCACCCGCCGCGGCTCCATCAGGGTGAGGTATGCCTAACCTAAGGGTGAATTCGGGGGCGTCAATACCGGCGACGCCTCGCTCAGCCAGCCGCACCGCCGGTGATCTGCCAACTGGCCAGGTGCAGTGCCGGCGCGTGCCAGGACGTGCTGTCCCAGGCGTCCGGCAACCGGACGAGCTCGTCGCCCAGCCCGAGCACCGCACCCGGCGCCAACGCCTCCGGATAGGACTGGGTGAACCGCAGATTGCGCACCGCCGCGACGATCTCACCGCCCTCGACCAACCACACTCCGTTACGAGTCAGCCCGGTCACCACCAGACTGCGCGGGTCGAGCACCCGGGTGTACCACAGGTCGGTGATCAGCAGACCCCGGTCCAGCCCGGTGAGCAACCCGCCGCCGCCAGCCGCCACCGGGTCCGCCGACACCTTCGCCACCTGGTCCACCGACCCGTCCGTCGACCGGTCGGTGTCGGCCGGCACCAGCCGGACGTGCTGCGCCACCGGACCCCAGGCGGCGGTCCCGGGCGAGGCGTGCCCGGTGGACGCCATTGCGGCCTCGGCACCGGTGCGCCGATCATGGGCGAGCGCCGTCGACGTACCGGCCCGCACCAGCACCGTACGGCCGGTCGGGGTGCCCTCCGCGTCGAACGGCAACCCGCCGCCGACCGCCGGATCGTCGACCAGCGAGATCGCCGGGTCGAACTGGCGGGCTCCCAGCGAGACGAACGACCGCCGCTCCTGGTGGGCTTTGCCGGCGAAACCGTGCCGGGCCAGCATCTGCAGCAGATCCAGCACCGCCGTCGGTTCGAGCACCACCGGGTAGCGGCCCGGGGCGAGATCGGTCGGATGCCGCCCGGCCTGCGCCTTGACCGCGGCCCGGGCACCCAGCGCCGCACCGTCGAGATCGGCCAGTCGGCTCGCCGCCTGTCGGGCCACTCCGTCGACCCCGTCGACCCGGGCGATGCCGTCCATCGCCGCCTCGGCCGTGCGCCCGCCGGCGGTCTGCCCGGCACTGTTGGCGAATCCGGTCGACCGGTGCACCGTACGGCAGTAGCCGGCGCACTCCAGACCACTGGCGGCGGCGACGAAGTCGCGCACCCGCGCGGCCCGCTGGTCCGGTCCGGCCTGCGCGGTTGCCTCGTCCCACTCGCCGGCCGCCTGCGGCGGCGTCGGCCCGGCCAGCCCCGGCCACGCCGCATCCGGTGGGCAGAGCCGCACCGCGGCCAGCGTCCGGTCGACGAGCTCGGCGAGCCCGTCCGCGCCGGTCCGGGTGGTCGAGCCGATCGCCGTCCGGCCATCGAGGTGCAGTCGTAGCCACACCGTCGTCGCCGCCTCGGCGACGTTCTGGTGGATGAACGAGTTGGCGAACCGGGTCAACGCCAACGCCCGGTGGTCGACGTACACCTCCGCCTGCGCGCCCCGCCCGGCGGCCCGGCGGACCAGCTCCACCACCCGTACCGCCAGATCGGTCTCGGCCGGCGACGAGGCCGCCCCGGTCAACCCCGCGTCGAGGCTCATCCGCGCACCCCCACCCGGACGTTGGTGAACCGGGCCGGTGCCGCCGGATGCCCGGTGTGCCCGACCTGCCCCGGCTGACCCTTGCCGCAGTTCGGGGTGCCCCAGGCGACGCTCTCCGACGAGAGCATGTCCATCGACTGCCAGAACACCGGCCCGATCCCGGTGTACGTGGGGTTGCGCAGAATCCGCCCCAGCTGCCCGTTCTTGATCTCCCAGCCGATCTCACAACCGAACTGGAAGTTGAGTCGCCGGTCGTCGATCGACCAGGAACGGTTGAAGTCCATCAGCACCCCGTCGTCGGTGGCCGCGATCATCTCCGCCAGCGTGTGCGGGCCCGGCTCCAGCCCGACGTTGGTCATCCGCACCATCGGCAGCCGGGACCAGCCGTCGGCCCGTACGCTGCCGCCGTGGTCCAGGCCCGCGACGGCAGCCGAGTCCCGCCCGGCCAGTACCCCGACCCACCGTCCCTCGCGGACCGCGTCGCGCTTGACCGCCGGGCTGCCCTCGTCGTCGAACCCGAAACTGCCCAACGCCCCCGGGATGGTCGGGTCGATGGTGACGTTCATCAGCTCGGAGCCGTACCGCAGGCTGCCCAGCTGCGCCAGGTCCAGCCAGGACGTGCCGGCGAACGCCGCCTCCCAGCCGAGGATCCGGTCCAGCTCGATGGCGTGCCCCACCGACTCGTGGATCTGCAGGGCCATCTGCTCGCCGCCGAGGATCAGCGTGGTCTCCCCGGCCGGGCACGCCGGCGCGGTGAGCAGCTCCCGCGCCTCCTGCGCGATGCGCGCCGCGTGCGCCGGCAGGTCCAGACTGTCGACCAGCTCCCAGCCGCTGGTCCCGTACTGGCCCCGGTAGCTGGGGTAGGAACGCCGCTGGGTCTCGCCGTCACCGATGGCGGTCGCCGACAACCCGGCCCCGCACTCGCGGATCCGCTGGTCGATCCGGTGGCCCTCGCTGGAGACGAACCACTTGCTGGTGTCCCAGATCTGATAGAGCCCTTCGGCGAGATCGGCGCCGTTCTCCACCATCGTGCGGGTCGCCCCGACCAGCAGGTCGCCCTTGTCGGGCAGCGGCACCGACAAGGGATCGACCAGGCACGGGCTGACCCAGCTGGCCGTGCCGGCACCGGCCGGCACCAGCTCGATCGGTGGCCCCGGCACCTGGGCGCTGGCTGCGGCGATCTTCGCGGCCCGGCCGCCGGCCGCGCGGGCGGCAGCCGGCGACGGATCCGGTACGGCGTAGAAGCCCCAGCTGGACCCGACCAGTGCCCGGACCCCGAGCCCCGCGTCGCTGTGCTGGACCAGTGCCTCGATCTCCCCGTTGCGGGCGGTCATCGACTCGTAGCGGCGGTGCATCACCCGCGCGTCGGCGTACCGGGCACCGGCGTCCAGTGCCGCCTGCACAGCGGCCGTTGCCACCTCGAAGTGGGTCATGGATCAGACCTTATTCGACATCGACCCGGCCGGTCGGTCCCAACGGGCTCAGTCGATCGATCCCAACGGGCTCAGTCGGTCGATCCCAACGACTGGCGGAGAAAGCCGAGTTCGGCGCGGCGCAGCGCGACCGCGTCCTGGTCCGCGTCGGCGGCCAGCGGCAGCACCGCGTGTGGCCGGCCGGTGGCCAGTAGCGCGGCGGACAGCCGCAGTGTGTGTGCCACCGGCACGACGTCGTCGGCCAACCGGTGCACCAGCAGCAGCGGCCGCACCTCGTCGCTGCCGGCGACCGGTTCACCGGCAAGCTCGACGAGGCTGTGGTGCGGGTAGATCTCCCCACCTTCCTCCGGGGTGCCCAGATAGCGCTCGGCGTACGCGGCGCGCAGCAGGCCCCAGTCGGTGATCGGCCCGCGCGCCACCGCCGCCCGGAACACGTCCGGCCGGCGCAGCACGGCCAGCGCGGCGAGCCAGCCACCGAAGCCGGTGCCCCGGGTCACCACCTGGTCGAGGTCAAGGTCGGGGTGTTTCTCGGCGAGCGCGGTCAGCGCGTCCACCTGGTCGGCGAGCAGCACGTCGGCCAGCCGCCGGTGCACCACCTTTTCGAAGCTCGGGGCGATTCCGGGCGTACCCCGGTTGTCGACGGTGACCACCGCGAACCCGGCGTCGGCCCACCACTGACGGGCCAGCCAGCCGGCCCGCTCCGCACGCACCTGCTGCCGGCCCGGGCCGCCGTGCACGTCGAGCAGCACCGGCAGCCGCCGGCCGTCGACGTGGGCCTGCGGGTAGAGCACCCCGGCCGGCAGCCGTCGGTCGGTGACCCGTTGCAGCGCCGGCCGGGGCGTCGCCGAGGGGACGGCCGACAGACTGCGCAGTACGCCGAGTTCGTCGTCGCCGCGCGAGATCGTCCAGCGGGTTCCGTGCTGGTCCAGGGTGGCCGAGCCGACCACGAGTACGTCGCCGCCGACCGCCGCGACGTGCCAGCCGGGGCTGGTGGTGATCCGGGCGGCGTCCAGTCCGCCGGAACCGGCGGCGGTCCGGACCCGGAACAGATGCTGTTCGCTGGGTTCGCCGTCGCTCGCCTCGATCAGCAGGTCCGGGCTGGTCTGCCGCCCGGGTAGCCGGCCCACCACCCGCCGCACGTACAGCGCCGCCGGGGTGAGCAGGGTGCCGTCGGCGAACAGGCAGCGGGCGTCGTAGCCGTCGTGGGCGAGTTCGCCGCCGACCAGTACCCGGCCGTCGGACAAGTAGCTGGGGGTGCCGGGGATCGGCTCCACCCAGCGCGGGTCGGCGAGTTCGGCGTGCACCTGCGTCTCGCCGGTGCGCGGGTCGATGGAGAGCACCAGGCCGTGCTGTTGCAGCCGACGTAGCACGGTGATCAGTGGTCCGCCGTCGGACCAGGCGACCGACACCAGGTACGGGTAGGTCTCGCGGTCCCAGTGCACGTCGACCCAGCCGCCGTCGAGGTCGAGCAGGTGCAGCGTCACCTCGGCGACCGGTCCGCCGCAGACCGGATACGGCTGGGCGGGCGCCGGCTGCTGCGGGTACGTCGGGTCGGCGTACTGCCAGCGGGGGAGTCGGGAATGGTCCACCCGGGCGGTGAGGATGGTCTGTCCGTCCGGGGACCACCAGTAACCACGGTCGCGGCCGAAGTCGGTCGCGGCCGGGTCGGGCAGTGCCCAGGTGATGCCGCTGTCCTCACCGGCGAGCAGGACATCGGTGCCGTCGTCGTGGACGACCCGCAGCTTGCCGGGGGTGCCGTCGGCGGTGATCCCTGCGGGGCCGTCGGTGCTGTCCGCGTCGCTGTCGGAGACGTAGGCGATCCGGCTGCCGGTCGGGTCGGGGCGGGCGTCGACGACGGTGCCGACCGTCGGCACCTCGACCACGTCGCCGTTGGCCAGATCGGCCCGGAAGAGCCGGCCGGCCAGGGTGAACACGGCGATCCGGGCGGCCGGGTCGGTGGCGTAGCGGGTGATCGAGCCGGCCCGGACCGCCGCAGGTGCCGTCGTGGCCGGCGTGGCCGGGTCGGCCGGACCAGCCAGCAGCACCGTCGGGTCGGCGATCCGGCGCTCTTCGCCGGTGCCGGTGTCGAACACCCAGAGGCTGTCGGCCGGATCGTGTGGGCCGGTGGAGCGCAGGAACACGACGCGGGCGCCGTCGACGCCCACGGTCACCGCCCGTGGGGCGCCCCGGGCGAATCCACTGGTACGGACGGCAGGATGCGCAATTTCCACTCCCGGATCGTAGAACCGGTGGATCGGTGATGAGACCGGTAATCCACTGCGGTCCCCATCCGGCGTAATGTTGCCCGAGTGACCGACACCGCCGCCAAACGGCTCCTGCTGGTGCACGCCCATCCGGACGACGAGACGATCGGCACCGGTGCCACGATGGCCCGGTACGCCGCCGACGGCGCCCACGTCACGCTGATCACCTGCACGCTCGGTGAGGAAGGCGAGATCCACGTGCCGGCGTTGGCCGGGCTGGCGGCCGACGCCGCCGACCAGCTGGGCGGGGTCCGGATCGGCGAGCTCGAAGCCGCCTGTGCGGCGTTGGGCGTGTCCGACCACCGTTTCCTCGGCGGGGCCGGGCGCTACCGGGACTCCGGGATGATGGGCCTGTCGACCAACGACCATCCGCGCGCGTTCTGGCAGGCCGATCTCGACGAGGCCGCCGGGCACCTGCTGGCGGTGCTGCGGGAGGTCCGCCCGCAGGTGGTGATCACCTACGACGACAACGGGTTCTACGGTCATCCGGACCACATCCAGGCGCACCGGGTGACGATGCGGGCGGCCGAGTTGGCGGCGGCCGAGGGCATCGGACCCGCCAAGATCTATTTCACCGCCATGCCGAAGAGCGTGCTGGCTGCCGGGATCGATGCCTTCCGGGGCGCGGCCGACAACCCGTTCGCCGGCGTGGAACAGGTCGACGAACTGCCGTTCGGCACCCCTGACCCGCAGATCGCGGCCCGGATCGACGGCACCGACCAGTACGCGGCGAAGCTGGCCGCGATGCGCGCGCACGCTACCCAGATCCCGTCCGACTCCTGGCTGTACGCGCTCGCCGGCAACGTCGGTGGCGAATTCATGGGGGTGGAGTACTTCACCCTCGCCCACGGCGAACGCGGGCCGGGCAGCGGGCAGTACGGCTGGGAGAGTGACCTGTTCGCCGGCCTGCCCACCGCCGAGGTGCCGTTGCCGTGACCCTGCCCGGCGCGTCCGGCCAGGTGTCGGCGGTGGAGGAGGCGGTGGTGCCGCTGGCACCGGCCGCGCCGCCGGGCCGGCTGCGCCGGCTCGCCGGACTGGGCCTGCGGGCCGTCGGTGCCCTGGTCGCGGTGGTCGCGGCGCTGCTCACCGCGGTTCTGGAGGTGCTGCTGGCCGCCGTCCGTGTCGGCGGCCACCTCGTCGGAGTGTCGGTACTGCTGGCGGTCGTGGGCAACGTCCTGCTGAGCTGGTTCGCGGTCCGGGCGGTGGGGGCCCGGTGGGCGGTGGCACTGCCGGCGACCGGCTGGTTCGCGGTGATGGTGTTGGCCGCGGGCGGCACGACCGAAGGTGACGTCCTGCTGGACGGCAACAACTGGGTGGGATTCGCCATGATCTTCGCCGGTGCGATCGCGTACGCGGTGATCGGATTTCGGGCGATCCTGGCCCAGCCGGCCAGACCCGCTCGACCGGTGCGTCGTCGGCCGGACATCGGGAGCTGACGCGGCCGCTGACGGATCCTAGAATCGTCGTACACCAGAACTGGTACGGAAACTCGCCTGTGTCGATGGCGTGTCATGCCCGCGGCGCGGGTGACGGATGTGGGAGGTGCAGATGAGGCAGCGATGGCTGCCGGTCGGCGTGCTCGCCGGTGTGCTGTTCGCGGTCAACGTCGTGGCCCGGCTGGTCTCCCGGTTCGCCCTGGACGCCGACGCGGAGATGCAGGACCGGCTTTCGCTGGCCATGTTCCTGGTCATCGGGATCGTCCTCGGCCTGGTGGCGTTCGTCTGGGGGCGACGTCGGCCGGTCGAGCGATGGGGCGGCGACGTGGCGTTGGCGATCCTGGGCGCGCTGGTGCTGACCATCTTCGTCGGGCCGTTCGTCAACGGCGACCATCCGTTCTCCAACGGCGCCGGGGCGTTCTTCTCCCAGGTGTGGCTCTATGCCGGGTTCTCCGCCGGTGGGGTGCTGCTGGGCTACCTGGTGTTGATCGCCCTTGGCTGGGATCACCGGTCGCAGTCGCTCAAGCGGTACGCCGAGACCAAGCTCAGCAAGCCCCGCCGGGTGGTTCGCCGCTGACCGTCCGTCGCCACGGCAGGTAGACGTGATGGGTGGTGAACCCGAGTCGAAGGTAGAGCGCGGTCGCCGGGTTGCGCTGCTCGACCTGCAGGAAGGCGTGTCGGGCGCCCATCTCGTCGTGCGCCCAGCCGGCCACCGCCCGCAGCACGTGGGTGGCAAGCCCGTGGCGGCGGGCGGCCGGGGTGACCGCCAGCAGCGCGACAGCGCACCACCTGCGGTCGGCGCTGACCGTCGCGCGGGCGACGGCGACCAACTCACCGTCCTGCCGCAGGTGCGCGAACCGTACGTGCGGTGCTCCGGTGAGCAGCCTGTGCGCGGCGGGCGGCAGCGGACCGCCGGGCGACCTGCTGGCCGCCACGACGGCGAGCCACTCGTCGGACGGCTCACGGTCCAGGCGTACCGGTGGCAGCCCGCGTCGTCGCGTCGCCGGCTCGGTCCGGTCGTTCCCCGGGTCGGTCCGGTCACTCGCGCGGGTGACGACGTCGGTCAGTTGCGCGGTCTGGACCAGCGTCAGCGGCCGGGCCTGCCAGCCCTGGCCGGCGAGCTCGGTCGCGACCGCGGCGGCGGCCGGCAGCGGTACGTTGAACTGTGCTGGCAGGCCGTGCTCGGCGTACCAGGCGTCGACCGCGTCCACCGCCTCGGCCAGCGGCCGGCCCGGATCGCCCAGCGGCAGCGCCGAGTTCGCCCGGCCGGTCCACCCGTCGGTGGCGCGCAGCAGCCAGTCGCCGAGCCGGTGCTGCACCGCCGCCGGCCAGGACTCGTTCGCGGTGAGCTCCAGCCGGCCGATCTCGTCCGCCTCCCGCCGCGCGGCGCGTACCGCGCTCGGGTTGGTCGTCGGCGGTACCAACTTGCTGCGGTGCACGTCGGCGCGGGCGACCCGCTGCGGCCCGTGCCGGGTCAGCACCGTGAGTTCGGTCTCGGTCAACTCGGCCAGCAGGCCGAGTAGGTCGGTAAAGAGCGGACGATCTCCGCCAACACCTATAATTTTGCGGACTACCACGCGGCGTCCCACATCTTGTGGCCGGAGCACGATCGACCTCCTTCCCGGCGAGATACTAGGCTCGGAACGCCGCGGGCGATCGCGGCATGTCGTGCGGGAAGGAAGGCCAGTGACCTACATCATCGCCGAGCCGTGCGTGGATGTGCTCGACAAGGCATGCATCGAGGAGTGCCCGGTCGACTGCATCTACGAGGGCAACCGGATGCTCTACATCCACCCCGATGAGTGCGTCGACTGCGGTGCCTGCGAGCCGGTCTGCCCGGTCGAGGCGATCTTCTACGAGGATGACGTGCCGGAGCAGTGGAAGGAATACACCACCGCGAACTACCAGTTCTTCGAGGATCTCGGTTCGCCCGGCGGTGCCTCCAAGGTCGGCAAGATCGAGAAGGACAACCCCTTCGTCGCGGCCCAGCCGCCGCGCGGGGACGCGCACTGACCGGGTCGCCGGCAGGATCGGCCGCCGGGTGGCGGCGCCGGGCCGGCGGGTCGGTCGCGGCCGGCCTGCCGGACTTTCCCTGGGATCGGCTGGAGCCGGTCAAGTCCAAGGCCGCCCGGCACCGGAACGGCATCGTCGACCTCTCGGTCGGCACGCCCGTCGATCCGGTGCCGGCGGTGATCCAGGACGCGCTACGGGCTGCCACCGACACCCCCGGCTATCCGATGACCGCCGGCCATGCGCGGCTGCGCGACACGATCCGGGACTGGTGCGTACGGGAGTGCGGCGCACCGGCCGACGGGCTCGGGGTGCTGCCGACCATCGGTTCCAAGGAACTGGTGGCCTGGCTGCCCACCCTGCTCGGGCTCGGCCCGGGCGACGTCGTGGTGGTGCCGTCGGTCTGCTATCCGACCTACGAGGTGGGTGCCCGGCTGGCCGGTGCCGAGGTGGTCCGCACCGATTCGCTGACCGCTCTCGGGCCGTCGACCCGGGTCGGTCTGGTGTGGGTCAACTCGCCGGGCAACCCGACCGGCCAGGTGCTGCCCGCCGGCCACCTGCGCAAGGTCGTCGACTGGGCGCGCGAGCGCGGCGCGATCGTCGCCAGCGACGAGTGCTACCACGCGCTCGGCTGGGAGGCGCAACCCGTCTCGGTGCTCAGCGACGGGGTCCACGGCGGTGACCTGACCGGTCTGCTCGCCGTACATTCGCTCTCCAAGCGCAGCAACCTGGCCGGGTACCGGGCCGGGTTCGTCGCCGGTGACCCGGCGATCGTCGGCGAGTTGCTCGCGGTCCGCAAGCACGCCGGCATGATCGTGCCGGCTCCGGTGCAGGCGGCGATGGTCGCCGCGCTGACCGACGACAAGCACGTGGCGGACCAGAAGCGGCGCTACGCGGTCCGCCGCGACCAGCTGCGCGCCGCGCTCACCGGTGCCGGCTTCACCGTCGTGCACTCCACCGCCGGGCTGTACCTGTGGGTCAGTCGGGACGAGGACTGCTGGTCGACGGTGGACTGGTTCGCCGAGCGAGGCATCCTCGTCGCGCCCGGCGCCTTCTACGGTCCGGCCGGCCAGCGTCACGTCCGGGTCGCGCTGACGGCCAGCGACGAGCGGGTGACCTCCGCGGTGGACCGGCTCGGCTGACCGGCGCTGCGTCGGTACGGCTCGGCTCGGCTAGGCTGGCCGCATGGTGGACGCTGCGGTGGTGGCGGTGCGAGGCGAGGTGACCCGGGAGGTCCAGCCGGAGCTGGCCCGGTTCGCGGTGACCGTCGCGGCCCGGGGTCGGGACCGCCCCGGCACGCTGGAACGACTCGCCGAGCGGGGCGACGCGGTCCGTGCGTTGATCGACGGCTACGGTGCGGCGATCGAGCGCCGCGAGTCCGGGTCGCTGCTGGTGCGGCCCGAGTGGAAGCGCTCCGGCGAGCGGGTCGCCGCCTATCACGCCAGCGTCACCACCACCGTCACGGTCGTCGACTTCACCGTGCTCGGCGAGCTGATGCTGCGGCTGGCCGATCAGGACCAGGTCCAGATCGGCGGACCCTGGTGGTCGCTGCGCCCGGCCAGCCCGGAGTTCGGTCAGGCTCGCCGGGCGGCCATCGACGAGGCGATCGCCCGTGCGCGCGACTACGCCGACGCGCTCGGAGCCGAGGTGACCGGGCTGGTCGAGCTGGCCGACCACGGCATGGCGGCACCGCAGCCGATGATGGTGCGCGGCGGCGGTCACGGATTCGCCGCGATGGACCTGGCCGCCGAGTCCACTCCGCAGCTCGACCTCGACCCACAGGTACAGACGGTGCACGCCGTCGTCGAGGCCAGGTTCACCATCTCCGCGCCTGCGGCACTCGGCCGGCCGAGTTGATCCGCCCGTCGGCGAGGTAAATCGTCTGCCCAGGTGGACGCCACCATACTCGACGGTCACTTGGGCAATACCGGAAATCGTGTCCCTTGTTGGCGACTCATCGTTGTCGACCATTGCCCGGCAGAAGTATGGCCAACGCCTTGCTGGACTGGTAAACCGAGCGGTGGATGTTTGTCCGGATGCTCGCCGGACGCTGATCCGCCAGCCGGCGCGCTGCGGCTGTTCACTTTCGGCCCGAGGGAGGCTCGTGTCGGTCCGCAAGCTCACCGGCGGATATGCCACGGTGATGTTCCTGTTGTCCGTCGGGATCTTCGCCGCTCCCAGCTGGCATCCGATTCTCTGGCCGGCGTTGGGTACGCTGAGCGCGAGTTGCATCGCGTTCGGTATCCGTCGCTACCGGCCGAAACAGGCCGTGGCGTGGTGGTGCCTGGCGGCTGCCGTCGTCATGCTGGCCGCCGGTGACACCGCGTTCGCGCTGTTTCCCGGCTCGCCCGTCGCCGAGCTCTGCTATCTGACCGTATTTGCACTTACCGCCACCGGACTGTTCACGCTGACCCGTAGCAACCGGATGATCGGCGATCGAGCCAGACTGCTGGACGTCCTCACATTCCTGTGCGCCGCCACGCTGCTTGCCTGGATCTTCATCGTCGGCCCGTACATCACCGCGGCCGGGATGAGCCCGATCGGGCGGTCTTTGCTCGCCGCGTACGCCCTTGGCGATCTGTTGATTCTGGCGGTGATGATCCGTCTGCTGGCGATGGAGCCCCGTACCCCGGCCCTGTTGCTGTTGCTGGTCGGTGCCGGCGGGATGCTCGTCAGCGACATCCTCTACGGACTGACCACGCTGGGGGAGCAGTGGCAGCCGGGCGGCCCGATCGAGGTCGGCTGGCTGCTGCTCTACGTCTGCTGGGGCGCGGCCGGGCTGCAGCCGTCGATGGCGCAGATGTCCGAGCCGGTGGATGTTGAGCAGGGCAAGGTCAGCGCCCCATGGGCGGTGCTGCTGATCCTGGCCACGATGATCGCCCCGACGATCCTGCTGATCGAGTCGCTGACCGGGCGGATCCGCGACGGCGCGATGCTGGCGATCACCTCGGCGGTGGTCTTCTCCCTGGTGCTCAGCAGGTTCGGCGACGTGCTCGCCGCGCACCGCCAGACGGTGCGGCGTGAGCAGGGCCTGCGCGACGCGTGCGCGGCGCTGGTCTCGGCCGCCGACGCCGCCGAAGTGGATCAGGCGATCCGCGCCGGACTGCGGCAGATCGTGCCGGCCGGCGCCGAGCACCGGTTGGTGCTGGTCCTGAACCAGTCCGGTGGGGTGCCGGCGCTGGCCGGCAGCATCTGGGGTCCGTCGGTGCCGGTCACCGCGACCGGCGCGCTGCTGCCGTCGGCGGCGGCGGTGCGGCGCACCCGGATGCTGCGCCGGCCGGCGCTCACCCCGATGCTGGCCAACCAGCTCGGATCGTTCCCGTTCGCGCTGCTCTGCCCGTTGGTGCTGCCCGAACGGCTGCTGCCGGCACCGGTGCCGGCCCAGTCGAGCGCCCGCCGACGGAGTACCGATCGGCGCCCGGACCCCCGCCCGGCAGTCGCGGGCCGGGCCGCGCTCGGGCCGCGCGCCGGGGTTCTGCTGGTGTCGGCCGAGACGGCGGTGCTGGGCGTGCTGCGCGACGCCATCGAGGTGCTCACCGGCCACGCGGCGATGGCGCTGGAGCGGATCCGGCTCAGCGACGAGATCAACCAGCGGGACGCCGAGGCGTACTTCCGGACCCTGGTGCACAGCAGCGTGGACATCATCCTGATCGTCGAGGACGACGGCCGGATCCGGTACGCCAGTCCGGCCGTGCAGACGGTGCTCGGCCGACCGGCCACCGACTGTGGCATGGTGACCGATCTGGTCGACCTCGACGACCACGAGCAGGTCATCGAGGGGCTGGCGATGGTCCGGTCCTCGGGTGAGGCCCACGACTGGCAGGACTGGCAGCTGCGGCACGCCGACGGAACCGCCGTACAGGTCGAGGTGAGCTGCCGCGACCTGCGGTCGGACCGGACGGTGCGCGGCCTGGTCCTCACCTTGCGGGACGTCACCGAGCGGCGTCGGCTGGAGCGCGAGTTGACCCATCGGGCGTTCCACGATTCGTTGACCGGGCTGGCGAACCGGGTGCTCTTCCACGACCGGGTGCAGCAGGCGGTGGCCCGGGCGCAGCGGGGCAACCACACGGTCGGCGTACTTTTTATCGATCTTGATGATTTCAAGGTGGTCAACGACACGATGGGCCACCAGTCGGGTGACGAGTTGCTGGTCGCCGTGGCGAACCGGCTGGCGGCCACCCTGGGCTCTGCCGACATGGCTGCCCGGCTGGGTGGGGACGAGTTCGCCGCGCTTGTCGACGACGCCGAGGACCCGGCCGAGGCGGAGCAGATGGCGCAGCGGTTGGTTTCGGCCTTCACCGAGCCGTTCCGGCTGGCCGGCCGGCTGGTTGGGGGAGCCGTCAGCGTCGGGGTGGCCACGACGGCGGACGCTGTCGGCACCGACGAGTTGATGCGGCACGCCGATCTCGCCCTGTACGTGGCGAAGGACGAGGGCAAGGGGCGGTGGCGGCGCTTCCAGCCGGCCCTGCACGTCAGCCTGGTCCACCGGATGGAGCTGCGGACCACCCTGGAGCGGGCCGACGTGGAGACCGACTTCGTCGTCGAGTATCAGCCGATCGTGGAGCTGGCCACCGGCTGCGCGGTCGGGCTGGAGGCCCTGCTGCGCTGGCGCCATCCGACGTTGGGGCTGCTGCGTCCGGACCAGTTCATCGACGTGGCGGAGGAGACCGGCCTGATCGAGCCGATCGGTGACTGGGTGCTGCGTCGGGCGATCGCGGCGGCGGCGCAGTGGCAGGTCTGCCTGCCGGCGGGGACCGTGCCGTATGTCAGTGTCAACGTGTCGGCCCGGCAGTTCCGAGCGGCCGGGTTCGTCGCGAAGGTCCGTCAGCAGCTCACTGAGGGTGGTCTGCCGGCGGAGTCGGTGATGCTGGAGCTGACCGAGAGCCTGCTGCTGGAGAGCGACGACCACATCTGGTCGGACCTGGCGCAGCTGCGTGAGCTGGGGCTGCGGATGGCGATCGACGACTTCGGCACTGGCTTTTCTTCGTTGAGCTACCTGCGGCAGTTGCCGATCGACGTGGTGAAGATCGACCGCTCGTTCACCGCCGAGATGGCGTTCTCCACCCGGCAGCGGTCGCTGGTGGACGGGATCATCCGGCTGGCGCACACCCTCGGCCTGGCGGTGGTCGCCGAGGGCATCGAGACCGTGGCGGATCGGAACCTGCTGGGCGATCTGGGGTGCGGGTTCGGGCAGGGCTATCTCTTCTCCCGGCCGCTGGCGCAGCGGGACGCGACGGCCTGGCTGGCCGGTGGCCAGCCGGTCGGGTCGATCCTGCCGTAGCGACGGTTTGTCGTATGTACGTCGCACTGCGTACGGTACGCGTCCCTATTGTCCCGAGTTTCAAAGCATCGATGTGCATACCGCGTATGTAATCCTGGGGCTTCGGATCACGACCCAGACGTCTTGTCAGACGTCCAACGGGGAGGTTCACGTTGCATCCAGTCAGGAAACACACCGCAGCGGCGCTCGTCGTCGCCCTGACGGCCAGCCTGATCGGCCTCGGCCAGTCCACACCCGCCGCCGCCCGCCAGCCCACGCCAACGACCGAGAGTGCCACCGCCCGGGCCGCCACACCCGCCGACGCCGTCACCCTGATCACCGGTGACCGAATCGTCATCACCACCCACGGCACCGCCGTACGACCCGCCGCCAGCCGCGGCCACCTGCGCTTCCACACCTACCGCAGGGCCGACGGGCTGTACGTCGTCCCGTCCGACGCCCAACCGCTGATCCAGGCGGGCGCACTCGACCGGCGACTGTTCAACATCACCAACCTGATCTCGGCCGGCTATCACGACGCCGCCACCCGGCGGATCCCGCTGCTCGTCGAACACGCCGACCCCACCGTCGCCCGCCGGGCCGGCGCGGCGCCCGCCGGGGCACGGGCCACCCGGGAACTGCCCGCGATCGGCGGTGCCGCCGTGAGCGTCGACAAGGTCACCGCCGCCGACTTCTGGACGACCATCGCCGGCACCGGCGCGGCGGCCGGCCCGGCTGGCGCACGATCGCTGGCCGCCGGTTCCGGGCTGACCCGCGTCTGGCTGGACGGCAAGCGGCAACTCCTGCTCGAGCGCAGCGTCGGGCAGATCGGCGCGCCGACCGCCCACGACGCCGGATTCACCGGCACCGGGGTGACCGTCGCGGTGCTGGACAGCGGGATCGACGCCGACCATCCGGACCTGGCCGGCAAGGTCGCCCGATCGGAGAACTTCACCGAGGACTCCGACCCGGCGGACAAGGTCGGCCACGGCACCCACGTCGCGTCGATCATCGCCGGCAGCGGTGCAGCCTCCGACGGTGCCAACCGTGGCGTGGCCCCCGACGCCACGCTCATCTCCGGCAAGGTCTGCGAGTCGTACTGGTGCACCGAATCGGCGCTGTTGGCCGGAATGCAGTGGGCCGCCGCCGATCAGCGGGCCACCGTCATCAACGTCAGCCTCGGCGGCTGGGACACCCCGGAGATCGACCCCCTGGAAGAGGCGGTCGACACGCTGACCGCCGAGACCGGCTCGCTCTTCGTCATCTCGGCCGGCAACTTCGGCGGTGACCGGACCATCGCCTCACCGGGCAGCGCCGCCGCGGCGCTCACCGTCGGCGCGGTGGACCGCGACGACGTTCTCGCCGGCTTCTCCAGCCGGGGGCCACGCGTCGGAGACGACACGGTCAAGCCGGACCTGACCGCCCCGGGTGTCGACATCGTCGCCGCCCGCGCCGCCGGCACCACTCTCGACGAGCCGGTCGACGAGCACTACGTCGCCGCCTCCGGCACGTCGATGGCCGCGCCACACGTCACCGGCGCGGTGGCGTTGCTGGCCCAGAAACACCCCGGTTGGACCGCGCAGCGGCTCAAGTCCGGGCTGATGGGGTCCGCCGCGCCACAGCCCGGCGCCACCGCGTACCAGCAGGGTGCCGGCCGGGTCGACGTGGCCCGTGCCATCACCCAGACGGTGACCACGACGCCGGCCAGTATCTCGTTCGGACGCACCGCCTGGCCGCACCACGACGACGAGCCGGTCGTCGAGACGGTCACCTACCGCAACACCGGCACCACCGAGCAGACCTTGTCGCTGTCGGTCGACGGCGTCGCGACGGCTGCCGGCTCCGCGCCGGCAGGGATGTTCAGCGTCGGCGCCACCGAGTTGACCGTGCCGGCCGGCGGCACCGCCAAGGTCACCGTCACCGCCGACACCAGTGTCGACGCGCCGGACGGCTACTACTCCGGGCACCTTGTCGCCAGCGGCGACGACGGGGTGCGGGTCAGCACCCCGTTCGGCGTCAACCGGGAAGTGGAGAGCTACGACCTCTCCCTGGCCCACGTCGACCAGACGGGTGCGCCGACCGACGAGTACTGGACCGTCGCCATCGGGCTGGGCCAGCAGGTGGACGCGGTGCCGTGGAGCGGCGACGGGTCAGGTGCGGCGACCGTCCGGCTGCCGGCCGGCCGGTACGGCCTGTCCAGCATGATCACCCGGGTCGTCGACGAGGAAGCGGAGGAGTACGAGGTCGCTGTCCTGGCTCGACCGAACCTCAGACTCGAAGCGGACACCACTGTCATCTTCGACGCCCGCGACAGCGAGCCGGTGCGGTTCACGGTCCCCGAAGAGACCGCCCAGCCGGCACTGGTCGACATCAACCTCGTCTACTGGACCGAGGCCAGTGGCGGAGTCGGGCTGCTCGCGGAGACCTTCGACGGGCTCTCCACCGGTCAGGCCGGGGCGCCACCGCGCAAGGGCGAGTTCACCACCAACATCAACAGCCAGTGGCTGCGCCCCGACGGCGAGGGCGGCTTCGCCGCGAGTCCCTACTTCTACGGGCTCACCGAGTTCTTCGCCGATCGGCTACCCACCGGCTTCACCCGCCACTACCGGCCACGCGACCTGGCCACGGTGCGGCACCGGTTCCGTGGTGTCGACCACGGCGAACGTACCGACCGGGTCATCTTCCCGGTGCGCGACGCGCGTGACCCAGGGGCGTGGGCGATCGTCGCCCCCGTCGAGTTGCCGAGCGTACGGGTGGAGCACTACAGCGTCGACAGTTCGTTGAGCTGGACGAGTTCGCTGGAGTTCTCCCGGGCGGTCGAGGATCAGGACTGGCCGGAGTACACCGCGGTGCTCTCCGCGCCGCCGCAGCGCTACCAGCCCGGCAAACAGACCCTGGACACCTGGAACGTCGCGCCGTACGGGCCGGTCTTCGCCACGACGGACGGTCCGGGCGGCTGGGTGCGCCGTGACGGCAACATGATCTCCGTGGAGGTGCCGCTGTTCGGCGACGCGCACGGCCATCCCGGCGGGGTACTGACCGAGACCGGTCGAACGGCGCTGTACCGCGACGGCAAACTGGTCGGGGAGAGCGAGTATCCCGGATACGGCTGGTTCGAGGTGCCCCGGGCATTGGCGAACTACCGGCTGGAGGTCGCCGCGACTCAGGCGGTGAGCGACTTCTCGACCTCGGTCAGCGGGGTGTGGACGTTCCCGTCCGGGCCGGTCGTCCGTAACCAGACGGCGGCGTTGCCGGTGATGGCGGTGCGGTTCGCGCCGAGCCTCGACCCGGTCAACACCGCCACCGCCGGCCGGACGGTGGAGATCCCGTTCACGGTCGCGCACCAGCCGGGAGTGGCCGGGATCGGCATCCGCAAGCCGGTGATCGAGGCGTCCTACGACGGTGGGGAGACCTGGCAGCGGGCCGAGGTGCGGTCGGCGAAGGCGGGTTGGACCGCCACGGTCAGCCACCCGAGGCAGGACGGGTACGTGTCGTTGCGCGCCTCGGTGACCGACCGGGCCGGCAACACGGCGCGGCAGACGATCATTCAGGCGTACCGGATCGCCGTGCGCTGACCCCCCGTCCTCCGCGATCTTGCACTTATCGACGGACAACTTGGACATATGTTCTCGATAAATGCAAGATCGCGGGGCCGGGGCCGGGGCCGGGGGCCGGGGCTGGGGCTGGGGCTGGGTCGAGTGAGACAGGGTTGCGGTCAGTCGTTGGCGTGCAGGGCGGCGTTGAGTTCGATGCCGGCGCCGGTGCGCGGGCGGGCCTCCAACGCGCCGGTCACCGAGTTGCGCCAGAACAGCAGTCCGGCGACCCCGGACAGCTCGCGGGCCTTGACCACCCGGCCGTCCGGCAGAGTCACCTTCGAACCGGCGGTGACATAGCAGCCCGCCTCGACCACACAGTCGTCACCGAGCGAGATGCCGATGCCGGCGTTGGCGCCGAGCAGACTGCGTTCGCCGATGCGGACCTTCTCCGTACCGCCGCCGGAAAGGGTGCCCATGATCGACGCGCCGGCACCGACG
The DNA here is from genome assembly GCF_048060115.1 of Micromonospora sp. LOL_023. Taxonomy (NCBI): domain Bacteria; kingdom Bacillati; phylum Actinomycetota; class Actinomycetes; order Micromonosporales; family Micromonosporaceae; genus Micromonospora; species Micromonospora sp. LOL_023. Next base: position 52,741 of record NZ_JBHMIM010000031.1, on the reverse strand, counting down.
TCCGAACCGTCACCGACCACCACGCCGGCGACGATCCGGCCCTCCACCATCGAGGTGCCCAGGGTGCCGGCGTTGAAGTTGCAGAACCCTTCGTGCATCACCGTCGTCCCGGCCGCCAGGTGGGCGCCGAGCCGGACCCGGTCGGCGTCCGCGATGCGCACCCCGGCCGGCACGACGTAGTCGGTCATCCGGGGGAACTTGTCCACCCCGTACACCGCCAGGTGCCGCCCGGCGGCCCGCTCGACGAGCCGCAGCTCGTCGACCCGGTCCGGCGGGCATGGCCCGGCGGACGTCCAGGCGACGTTGGCCAGCTGGCCGAAGATCCCGTCCAGGTTCAGCTCGTTCGGCCGGACCAGCCGGTGGGAGAGCAGATGCAACCGAAGGTACGCGTCGGAGGCGTCCTTGATCGGATCGGCCAGCGAGCCGATCTCGACGACCACCACCTCGGTACTCAGCCCGGCCAGGGCACGCGGACCGAGCGCGCCGGCGGGCAGCCCGAGCAGGTCGGCGGGGGTGGTGCCGTCGGCTGCCGGTGGCAACTCGCCGAGGCCGAGCTGCCCGGCCGGGTACCAGGTGTCCAGCACCTGCCCCTGCTCCGTGCAGGTGGCCAGGCCGATGCCCCAGGCAGGCTGTGTCGAAACCGTCACCGAACTTTCGCCTTCCGATCAGGGAAATGTGTCACCGTGGGCCGGTGCCCGACCGAGCGGGGCGATCTGGGCGATCTGGGGACGGTCCGGCCCTGTCGAGACGGTACCGTGCCAGCCATGGTGAACCCGCTGAGCCCCGAGGTCCTGGCCGATCCGGTGACGTTGACCCGCGCGCTGGTCGACATCGAGTCGGTGTCGCTCGACGAGCAGCGGATCGCCGACTGCGTCGAGCAGGTGCTGGCCGAGGTGCCCTGGCTGAGCACGCAGCGGTTCGGCAACACGGTGATGGCCCGGACCGACCTGGGCCGGACGCAACGGGTGGTGCTCGCTGGGCACCTGGACACCGTGCCGCTGGCCGACAACTTTCCGTCCCGGGTCGACGGGAACCTGATCTACGGCTGCGGCACCTCCGACATGAAGTCCGGGCTCGCGCACGCGCTGCACCTGGCGGTGACCGTGGACGCACCGCGCTACGACGTGACGTACCTGTTCTACGAGGCCGAGGAGATCGATTCGCGGTTCAACGGGCTACGCCTGGTGGCGCAGGCCCACCCGCAGTGGCTGGCGGCCGACTTCGCGGTGCTGCACGAGCCGACCTACGGCGTCGTCGAAGCCGGTTGTCAGGGCACGCTGCGGGCGATGGTCACCACCGCCGGCCGCCGGGCGCACTCGGCGCGGTCCTGGCGCGGGGTGAACGCCATCCACGCCGCCGGCGAGGTGCTGCGCCGGCTGGGCGACTACCGCCCGCGTGACGTGACCATCGACGGATGCCACTACCGGGAAGGGTTGAACGCGGTCCGGATCAACGGCGGAGTGGCCGGCAACGTCATCCCGGACGAGTGTGCCGTCGAGGTCAACTTCCGGTTCGCGCCGGATCGCGACGACCAGCAGGCGCAGGCGCACGTGCATGAGGTCTTCGCCGGGTTCGACGTCGAGATCGTCGACTGCGCCGGCGGTGCGCTGCCCGGTCTGGACTCCGCGCCGGCCCGGGAGTTCCTGGCGGCGGTCGGCGAGCCACCGGTGGCCAAGCTCGGCTGGACGGACGTCGCCCGGTTCGCCGCGCTGGGCATCCCGGCGCTCAACTTCGGCCCGGGCGACCCGAACCTCGCCCACGCCCGGGACGAACACGTGGAGGTCGACAAGATCCGGCAGGGCGCCGAGATGCTGCGGCGTTGGTTGGTGCCGGCCTGACGCGGTGCCGCAGGTTCACTGCAGCAGCACCGGCTCCTGCTCGATGGCGGAATCGGTGACCGTCTCGGCCGGGTGTGGCCGCCCCCCGGCCATCCGCCGCTCAGCCACCACGGCCCGGATCCGTCGATGCATCTGACGCCGGACCCGGATCAACTCGCTACGTGTCATCATCGTGACTCCTCCCCCCGAAGGCACCGTTCCGATGTCCCTGCCCAACAGGGACGTCCCCTCCACCGGCCGGTGTAACCAGTATCTGTTAGTGGAGACGTACGCGCAGCCGATTTGGTTGCGTCCGGTACCGGATTGTTGCCGCCACCACCTGGGCGCCGGTCGCGGCCGGCCGCGTCGCCACTTGCGGCCCAACCGCGCAGCCGCACCCGCTGTCGGCGTCCGCTCTGGACACGCACGGGTCCGGCGACGCCGCACCCGCCGGGCCGCCGACTACGGTGGTCCAGATGGACTATCAAGACAACGGGACCGCGGCAAGCGGCGATTCCGCACCGGCACCCGCCCGACCCAGGTCAGAGCGGCACCGTGGCGCGGTGACCCTGCGCCGGGAGGCGGTCCGCGGTGATACCGCCGATCAGGGTCTGCTCGATTCACGGACCCGCGCCGAATGGAAGACGAAGGACTCCTGGCGGGCATTGCGCATTCTGTCGGAGTTTGTCGAGGGGTTCGACACGTTGGCCGATCTGCCGCCGGCGGTCAGCGTTTTCGGATCCGCGCGCAGCGCACCGGACAGTCCCGAATGCCGACTCGCCGAAGAACTGGGCGCCGCGTTGGCCACCGCCGGTTATGCGGTGATCACCGGTGGCGGTCCGGGGGTGATGGAAGCCGCCAACCGTGGGGCCACCGAGGCCGGTGGGGTGTCGGTCGGCCTCGGCATCGAATTGCCGTTCGAACAGGGCATCAACGAATGGGTGGAGGTGGGCATCAACTTCCGGTACTTCTTCGCCCGCAAGACCATGTTCGTCAAGTACGCCCAGGCGTTCGTGGTGCTGCCCGGCGGCTTCGGCACCCTGGACGAGTTGTTCGAGGCACTCACCCTGGTCCAGACCGGCAAGGTGACCCGCTTCCCGGTGGTCCTGATGGGCACCCGGTACTGGTCCGGTCTGCTCGACTGGCTGCGCGACACCTTGCAGGCACAGGGCAAGATCGGCACCGCCGACCTCGACCTGCTCTGCCTGACCGACGACGTCACCGAGGCGGTACGGCACATCGTCGACGCGGACACGGCCCTCGCCGCCGAGCAGACGGCGCTACGGGACACCGCGCTGGCGCAGACCAGGGCGGAACGCCAGACGGACCAGCGTGCGCCGGCCGGTGACCACCGGCCGGCGGAATGAGAGGAGAACAGGCATGGCCGCCATCGGAGTCTTCTGCGCGTCGTCGCGCACCCTCGACCAGCGCTGGCTCGACCTGGCGACCCAGACCGGTCGGGAGTTGGCGACCCGGGGCCACCGCCTGGTCTCCGGCGGCGGCTGTGTCGGCATGATGGGGGCGCTGGCCGACGGCACCAGGTCCGCCGGGGGCCACACGCTCGGCGTGATCCCGCAACCGCTGGTCGACCTCGAGGTCGCCGACACCCACTCCGACGAGCTGGTCGTCACCGACGGGATGGCCAGCCGCAAGACGTTGATGATCGAGAAGTCGGACGCCTTCATCACCCTGCCGGGCGGGCTCGGCACCCTGGACGAACTGTTCGAGGTGTGGACCACGGCGGTGCTCGGGATGCACCGCAAACCGGTCGTGGTGGTCGACGTCGACGGCTTCTACCAGGGGCTGCTGGGCTGGCTGGACGCGCTCGCCGACACCGAATTCGTCGGGCGGTCCGCCCGCGACCTGTTGATCGTCGTCGACTCGGTGCCGGCGGCACTCGACGCCATCGAGACCCGACTGGGGTGAGGCCACCAGCGACGGCCGGCCACCCGGGCACCGACTGCTGTCCGCTCGACGTGGTGAGATGAACGGCGTGCAGGCGTACCGGCTGGTTCGTCGGCCGGCGAAGGCCGAGCCGGCGCGGATCGACGATCCCGCGCAGCGCGCCGTGGTCGCACACACCGACGGACCGCTGCTGGTCGTCGGCGGCCCCGGCACCGGCAAGACCAGCACCCTGGTGGCGGCGGTCGCCGCGCGCATCGCCGAGGGCACCGATCCGGAGCGGATCCTGGTGCTCACCTTCAACCGGCGGGCCGCCAGCGAACTGCGCGCGCGGATCGAGGCGGCCATCGCCGTCGGATCCCGGCGGGTGCTGCACGAACCCCTGGTACGCACGTTTCCCGGCTACGCGTTCGGCCTGTTGCGTCGAGCCGCCGCCGAGCGGGGCGAGCCGTCGCCGCGGCTGCTCACCGGCCCCGAACAGGATCTGATCATCCGCGAACTGCTGGACGTCGCCGGCCCGCAACCGGGCGACTCCTCACCGGGCCGGCCCGGTGAACAGATCGGCGACCAGATCGGCGACCCGGTGGGCTGGCCGAGTGACCTGCGCGCCGCGCTGCCGACCCGGGCGTTCGCCACCCAACTGCGCGACCTGCTGCAGCGGGCCACCGAACGGGGCATCGGCCCGGTCGAGCTGGCTCGGCTCGGCGAGCGGCTGGGCCGGGCCGACTGGCCCGCCGCCGCCCGCTTCCTGCGCCAGTACGTCGCCGTCCTCGCGTTGCGTGACGTCAGCAACCGGGGCTCGGTGGGCTACGACCACGCCGAGCTGGTCCGGGCCGCCGCCGGGCTGCTCACCGACGACCCGCCGCTGCTGGACGCCGAGCGCCGCCGACTGTCCTACGTCTACGTCGACGAGTTGGCCGACACCGATCCCGCCCAGGTGGGGCTGCTCGACCTGATCGCCGGCGGTGGCCGGACGCTGGTCGCGTTCGCCGACCCGGACTCTTCCACGTACGCCTTCCGGGGTGCCGATCCGGGGATCGTGCCGGCCTTCGGGCTCCGGTTCCGGACCGCTTCCGGGGCGGTGGCCCGGCAGATCGTGCTGCCGGTCGGTCACCGCGCCGACCCGGCGCTGCTGGCGGTGACCGGCCGGGTCGCCCGTCGGCTGCGCGGCCCGGCCGGGCATCGCGACCTACGCCCGGCGGCAACCGCGCCCGGCCCGGCGGAGACGGGCCGATCCTCGACGGGTGGTCCGTCGACCGAGCGGTCCGGCGGTGACGTCGCGCAGGTCCGCGTCTTCCGGTCGGCGACCAGCGAAGCCAGCTATCTGGCGCACGCGTTGCGGGTGGCGCATCTGATCGACGGCGTGCCCTGGTCCCGGATGGCGGTGATCGTGCGCTCGACCACGCTGCAGTTGCCGCCACTGCAGCGGGCACTGCACGTCACCGGTGTGCCGACCGTGGTGCACGCCGAGGACCTGCCGCTGCACCGGCAGCCGGCGGTCGCGCCGCTACTGCTGTTGCTGCGCTGCGCGCTCGAGCCGGCGCGGCTCGACGAGGAAGCGGCGGTCGCGCTGCTGCACTCCCCGCTGGGCGGGGCGGATCCGCTGGCCGAGCGACGGCTGCGCCAGGGGCTGCGGGCACTGGCGCTGGCCGCCGGGGATCGGCGGCCCTCCGGTGAGCTGCTGGTCGACGCGCTGCGGGATCCGGCGGAACTCGCCGCGATCGATCGCCGCTGGGCGGCGCCGGCGCAGGCGGTCGCGGCGCTGCTGGCGACCGGCCGGGACACCGCCACCCGCGCCGGAGCGACGGTGGAGGACGTGCTCTGGGCGGTGTGGCACACCAGTGGGCTGGCCGACCGCTGGTTCGGCGCGATCGTGCGGGGCCGGACCCCGGCCGGGCCGGCCGGTGCCGTACAGGTGGGTGGGTTGACCGACACGGCCGGCCGGTGGCGGGCCGCCGCCGCCGACCGCGACCTCGACGCGGTGATGGCGTTGTTCGACGCGGCGGCGAGGTTCGTCGACCGGCTGCCCGGCGCCCGGACCGAGGTGTTCCTCGACCACGTGCTCGGCCAGCAGCTGCCGGCCGACACGCTGGCGCCCAGCGGCGACCGGGGTGAGGCGGTCCGGCTGCTCACCGCACACGCCGCCAAAGGGCTCGAATGGGACGTGGTGGCGGTCGCCGGAGTGCAGGAAGGCGTCTGGCCGGACCTGCGGCTGCGCGGCAGCCTGCTCGGCTCGGAGCGGCTGGTGGACGTGCTCACCGGCCGGGCCGACGGTGCCGGACTGGCCGCGTCGCTGGTGGCGCAGACGTCGGCGTTGCTCGACGAGGAGCGCCGGTTGTTCTACGTGGCGGTGACCCGGGCCCGACGACGGCTGCTGGTCACCGCGGTCGCCTCCGCCGGGGTCGGTGGGCTGGACAACGAGGAACAGCCGAGCCGGTTCCTGCACGAGCTCGGCCTGTCGACAGTGCAGGATTCCGACGGCGCGGAGGTGCCGACGCTGCCGGTCGGCCGGCCGCCGCGGTCGTTGACCCTGCCGGCGCTGGTCGCCGAGTTGCGTTCGGCGGTCACCGACCAGGCGGCGGAGCCTTCTCGCCGGCACGAGGCCGCCGCGGTGCTGGGCCGGCTGGCGGTCGCCGGGGTGCCCGGCGCCCACCCGGACGACTGGTGGGGGCTGCGGGCGCTGTCGGACGACCGGCCGCTGGTCGACGACGGCGAGTCGGTGCGGGTCACCCCGTCGACCATGGAGAGCGCGCTGCGGTGCAGCCTGCGCTGGCTGCTGGAACGGCACGGCGGTCGGGGCGAGCCGAGTGCGGCGGCCGGCGTCGGCAACCTGGTGCACGCGGCGGCGATGCTCGCCGAGGACGCCAGCGTCGACCGGGCGAAGCTCCTGGAGTACGTCGCCGCCCGGTTCGACGCGATCGACCTGGCTGCCCGCTGGATGGCCGGCCCGGAGCTGGCCCGCGCCGAAGGCATGGTCGACAAGCTGCTGCGCTGGCTGGCCAGCAACCCGCGCCGGCTGCTCGCCATCGAGCACGAGTTCACCGTACGGCTGGACGACCCGCAGCGGCCGGTGGAGCTGACCGGCCGGGTGGACCGGTTGGAGATCGACGCCGACGGACGACTGGTGGTGATCGACCTCAAGACCGGCAAGTCGACCTCGGTGACCGCCGCCGAGCTGGCCGAGCATCCGCAGCTGGGTGCCTACCAGGCGGCGGTCGAGGCGGGGGCGTTCGCCGAGTACGGCGACGACTCCGGCGGCGCGTCGCTGGTGCAGCTCGGCACCGGAGTCAAGGAGGCGAAGGAGCAGCAGCAGCCGTCGTTGGCCGACACCGACGACGCCGGCTGGGCGACGGCGATGGTCCGGCGGACCGCGCAGACGATGGCCGCGTCGACCTTCTCCGCGGTGGCCAACTCCAGCTGCCGGGTCTGCCCGGTGAAGACCAGCTGCCCGGTGTCCGGCAAGGGACGCCAGGTCGTCGAACCACCGTCCGGCGGGCCGCCGGCCGCCGGGCCACCCGTCGTCGAGCGACCAGGGGAGCACGGTTGACTCAACAGTCGCTGTTCGCCGCCACGCCGTCGCCGCGTCGCCGCGCCGACTCCGGCCCGCGCTACACCCCGCAGGAGCTGTCCCGGCTGCTGAAACTGCCGCCGCCGACACCGGAGCAGGCGGCGATCATCGCCGCGCCGGTGGAGCCGCTGCTGGTGGTCGCCGGTGCCGGTTCCGGCAAGACGGAGACGATGGCCGCCCGGGTCGTCTGGCTGGTCGCCAACGACCAGGTCCGCCCGGAGCAGGTGCTCGGACTGACGTTCACCCGCAAGGCGGCCGGGGAGCTGGGGCACCGGATCCGGACCCGGCTCGGGCAGCTGGTCCGGCAGGTCGGCCGGGAGGGCCGCCGGGCCGACGAGGATCCGCTCGCCGGCGAGCCGATGGTCGCCACCTACCACTCGTACGCCGCCCGGGTGGTCACCGAGCACGGGCTGCGCGCCGGGTTCGAACCGTCCGCCCGGCTGCTCACCGAGGCGTCCCGCTGGCAGATCGTCGACTTCCTGGTCCGCAACTACGACGGTGACATGTCCGAGGTGGACCGGGCGCCGGGCACGGTCACCGACGCGGTGTTGGCCCTCGCCGGTGAGCTGGCCGAGCATCTGGTCACCCCGGACCAGCTGGCGGGGTGGACCGGTCGGTTCTTCGCCGAGGTGCAGTCACGGCCCGGCCGGGTGTACGCCGACGTCAGGCGGGCGTTGGCGATCCAGCAGATCCGGCTGCGGCTGCTGCCGTTGGTCCGCGCGTACCAGCAGCGCAAGGCCGACTTCGAGGCGATGGACTTCGCCGACCAGATGTCCCGGGCGGCACAGGTGACCCGCGACCACCCGGCGGTGGGGGAGTCGGAGCGCGACCGTTACCGGGTGGTGCTGCTCGACGAGTACCAGGACACCAGCCACGCCCAGGTGGTGATGTTGCGGTCGTTGTTCGGCGTCGGGCATCCGGTGGTCGCCGTCGGTGACCCGTGCCAGTCGATCTACGGCTGGCGGGGGGCGAGCGCCGGCACCCTGGACCGGTTCCCGACCGAGTTCACCCGCGTCGACGGCAACCCGGCCTCCGCGCTCACCCTGACCACCAGCTGGCGTAACCGGCCGGAGATCCTCAGCGTCGCCAACCAGGTGTCCGGCCCGCTGCGTTCGGCCGGGGCCCGGGTGGCGGCGCTGGCCGCCGCCGCCAAGGTGGCCCCGCCGATCCCGGGTCGCACCGCCGGCGGCGCACCGGCCGCTACCGTGCACTGCGCGTTGCTGGACTCGGTACTCGCCGAGGCCGAGTGGATCGCCGACAGCATGCTGGCCGCCTGGCGCGGCGCGGCCGGCGTGGATCCCGGTCGGGGCGACGAGATCCCGGTCGAGGCCCGGCCGACCAGCGCGGTGCTGGTCCGGGTCCGGAGCCAGATCCCGGCGATCGAGTCGGCGCTGCGGGCCCGGGGGCTACCGGTCGAGGTGGTCGGTCTCGGCGGCCTGCTGGACACCCCGGAGGTCCGCGACGTCGTCTGTACGCTGCGGGTGCTGGCCGACCCGACCGACGGTGCCGCCCTGCTGCGGCTGCTGACCGGGGCGCGGTGGCGGATCGGGCCGCGTGACCTGGTGGCGCTGCACCGGCGGGCCCGGGCGATCGCCGACACCCGCCGGGACCTGCCCCGCTCCGGCGCCGCCGGCAGAGCCGCCGAGCCGGAGATCGTGGTCGACAACCTCGACGAGGCGAGCCTGGTCGAGGCGTTGGCCGATCCCGGTCCGGCCCAGCTCTACTCGGCCGAGGGCTTCGCACGGCTGCGCGCGTACGGGCGGGAGTTGGCGTCGCTGCGCCACCGGCTGGACCAGTCGTTGCCGGATCTGATCGCCGACATCGAGCGGACCGTCGGGTTGGACGTGGAGGTGGCGGTGCGCGCCGGTGGCGCCGGCAGCGGCGGGGACGCCGGCCTGGCCCGGGGACACCTCGACGCACTGGGCGACGTCGCCGCCCGGTTCGCCGGCGAGTCCGACAGCGCGACCCTGTCGTCGTTCCTGGCCTTCCTGGCCGCCGCCGAGGACGAGGAGCGCGGGCTCAGCCCGGGCGAGGTCGACGTGGTCTCCGGCGCGGTGCAGATCCTCACCGCGCATGCCGCGAAGGGTCTCGAATGGGACGTGGTGTCGGTTGCCGGGCTGACCCGCGACGTGTGGCCGGGCCCGGTGCGCGGCTCCGACCACTACCTGTACGGGCTGGGGGTGCTGCCGTTCCCGCTGCGTGGCGACGCCGACGGGCTGCCGGTGCTGGATCTTGAGGAGGCCGAGGACCAGAAAGCGGTGGAGCGGGAGCTGACCGGGTTCGGCAAGCGGTGGCGCGAGCACGACGAGCGGGAGGAGCGGCGGCTGGCGTACGTGGCGATCACCCGGCCGCGTCGGCTGCTGCTCTGCTCGGGCTACTGGTGGGGGGCCGGGGTGAAACGCCACCGCGGGCCGTCGGTCTTTCTGCAGGAGGTCCACGACGACTGCCTGGCCGGTGCCGGGGTGGTGGACCGCTGGGCGCCGGAGCCGTTGCCGGGGGCGTCGAACCCGATCGACGAGGTGACGGTGCGGGCCGAGTGGCCGGCGGATCCGCTGGGTTCGCTGCGGCCCCGGGTCGCGGAGGCGGCCGGGTTGGTCCGTCAGGCGATGGAGCGCGTCGGCGACCGGCCGCCGGCCGCCGCCGAGTTGCTGCCCGCCGGCGGGCCGTCCGGCGACGAGCCGGATCCGCAGGGGCGGTCCTGGTGGCGGGAGGCGCGGATTCTGCTCGCCGAGCGGGAGCAACTGGCGCAGGGGGTGGGGCCGGTGGACGTAGCGCTGCCCGAGCAGCTGTCGGTGTCGCAGCTGGTGGCGTTGCGCCGGGACCGGTTCGCGCTGGCCCGTACGCTGCGCCGGCCGTTGCCGAACCGGCCGGATCCGTACGCCCGCCGGGGGACCGCGTTCCACGCCTGGCTGGAGCAGCGGTTCGGGGTGGACCGGCTGTTGGACGTCGACGAGTTGCCGGGCGCGGCCGACGCCGACGCCGCCCCGGACGAGGCGTTGCTGGAGTTGCAGGAGCGGTTCCTGGCCAGCGAGTGGGCCGGGCGGACCCCGGTGGAGGTGGAGGTGCCGTTCGCCACGGTGATCGCCGGGGTGGTGGTACGCGGCCGGATGGACGCGGTGTTCGCCGGGCTGGCCGGCCGCTACGACGTGGTGGACTGGAAGACGGGTCGGCAACCGACCGGGGTGGCCGAGACCGCGGCCACGGTGCAGTTGGCCGCGTACCGGCTTGCCTGGGCGGACCTGGCGGGGGTGCCGGTGGAGCAGGTACGGGCGGCGTTCCACTACGTCCGGGACGGGGTGACGGTCCGCCCGGCCGACCTGCTGGACCGGTCCGGGCTGGCCGCCTTGATCAGTGACTTGCCGTTGCTGGGTGAAGCGCCGGATTCGTGATAGCCTGGCGGTGTTGCAGTTTTGGTTCCCCGTGCCGTCCCCGGGTTCGCCCGGCCGGCCGGTCACAGTGACAGTGCGAGCGCCTGTGGGGTCTCGGCCCAGGCGCTCTTTGTTGTGTCCGGGCTCAGTTCCGGATGGGGCGATCAGCACCGCGACGCCGATCCGCGTAGCAGCGTGGATCTTCCATCGGCCCGCAGGCAGTCTCGGGACCGATCGTTCCGTCAAGGAGAATGAGTTACATGGCAGTAGGCACCGTCAAGTGGTTCAACGCGGACAAGGGCTTCGGCTTCATCACCCCGGATGAGGGCGGCGCCGACGTGTTCGCCCACTTCTCGGCCATCCAGTCCTCCGGCTACCGGAGCCTGGACGAGAACCAGCGGGTCGAGTTCGAGATCACCCAGGGCCAGAAGGGCCCGCAGGCGGCGAACATCCGCCCGCTCTGAGACACCCTGTGCGTGCGGTCCGGCTCCCGTCGACTGGTGGGGGCCGGGCCACGGCAGGTCAGATTCTGATTCGTGTCACATCCTGTTGCATCCTGGTTCGTGCTTGTGACCGCTGGCGGCTCTGCCGCCTGGCGCCTTCCTCGCTACGTGCCATCTAGCGGAAGGTCCTTCCGATCATGAGCACCACCACACTGAACCCTGCCCAATCGGCGTCGTTCGCCGATTTCGGGCTGCCGGCCAGCCTGCTCGCCGCGCTGACCGCCAACGGCATCAACGAGCCGTTCCCGATCCAGTCCGCGACGCTGCCCGACTCGCTGGCCGGTCGCGACGTCCTCGGCCGGGGCCGCACCGGCTCCGGCAAGACGCTCGCCTTCGGCCTGCCGCTGGTCGCCCGTACCGCCGGGCGGCGGGCCCGGCCGGGCCGTCCGCTGGCCCTGGTCCTGGTCCCCACCCGTGAGCTGGCCCAGCAGGTGACCGCCGCGATCGAGCCGTACGCGCGGGCCGCCAAGCTGCGCTGCGTCACCGTCGTCGGCGGCATGTCGCTGGGCCGCCAGTCGGACGCGTTGCGCTCCGGCGCGGAGATCGTCGTCGCCACCCCGGGCCGGCTCAACGACCTGGTCAACCGGGGTGCCTGCCGGCTCGAGGACGTCACCGTCGCGGTGCTGGACGAGGCCGACCAGATGGCCGACATGGGCTTCCTCCCACAGGTCACCATGATCCTGCGCCAGGTGGCGCCGGGCGGGCAGCGGATGCTCTTCTCGGCCACCCTGGACCGTGGAGTCGACCGGCTGGTCCGCGAGTTCCTCAGCAACCCGGTGTCGCACCAGGTCGACCCGGGTACCGCCACGGTCAGCGCGATGACCCACCACATGCTCAACGTCTCGGCCGCCGACAAGCCGGCCGCCGCGGCGGCGATCGCGGCCCGCGACGGCCGGGTCATCATGTTCATCGGTACGAAGCACCGCGCCGACCGGCTGGCCCGCCAGCTGCTCGCCAGCGGGGTCCGGGCAGCGGCCCTGCACGGCGGCAAGTCCCAGGGCCAGCGCAACCGGATCCTGGAGCAGTTCAAGTCCGGGCAGATCACCGCGCTGGTCGCCACCGATGTCGCGGCCCGGGGCATCCACATCGACGACCTCAACCTGGTGGTCAACGTGGACCCGCCGGCCGACCACAAGGACTACCTGCACCGGGGCGGGCGTACCGCCCGGGCCGGCGCGACCGGGATGGTGGCCACCCTGGTGCTGCCCGAGCAGCGCCGCGAGATGGACCGGCTCTTCGCCGCGGCGAAGATCCGGCCGGAGCTGGTGTGGGTGCGTCCGGGCGACGGCGAGCTGGCCCGGGTCACCGGGGCGCGTACGCCGAGCGGGGTGCCGGTGACGGTCGCCGCCGCGCCGGTGCGTTCTTCAGCCGCCGCTGGTGGCGGTGGCAACCGGCCGGGTCGCCGTCCGGGCGGCCGCCGCCGGCCGGCAGCAGCCGCCCGCCGCCCAGCCGCCCGCTGACAAACCGACACCAACTACGTCTTTCGACTACCCGGTCGGGCCACCGCTGCCGGCCGGGTAGTCCAGCAACGGTGACCGGCCGGCGGCCCAGCCGTCCAGGACCGGTTCGATGATCCGCCAGCTCTCCTCGGCCTCCTGCGCCTGCGCGGACAGTCGGGTGTCACCGTCGATGATGGCCAGCAGCAGCTGCCCGTACGGGCTGGGTGCCTGCCGGGCCAGTTCGGTGACCAGTTCGACCGGCTCCAGGTCGAACGGGTCTCCGATGCCGTTGACGTTGAGTCGTAGCGACATCCGGTCCGGGTCGAGTTGCAGCCGCAGTTCGTTGCACCGGCTGTCCCGGTCGGCGAAGATCGCGTGTGGCACGTCGGCGAAGCGGACCACGATCTCCCGCCGGTCGGCGGCCAGTGCCTTACCGGTACGCAACCGGAACGGCACCCCGGACCACCGCCAGTTGTCGATATATACGGTGAGTTCGGCGTACGTCTCGGTGGCCCGTGCCGGGTCGACGCCGACGCCGTCGACGTAGCCGGCCACGGTCCGCTCGCCGCGCCGGCCCCGCACGGTGCCAGCGGTGTAGCGGCCCCGGACGGTGCAGCGGCCCACGTCGGCGTCGCGGATCGGGCGGACCGCCCGCAGCACGTCGCGTTTGCGTACCGCCAGATCGGCCGGGTCGATGGTCAGCGGCGGCTCCATCGCCACCAGGGTCAACAGCTGCAGCAGATGGTTCTGCACCATGTCCCGCAACGCGCCCGCGTGGTCGTAGTAGCTGGCCCGCCCCTGCGCGTCGACCGTCTCGTCGAAGACGATGTCGATGCCGGTGATGTGTGTGTTGCTCCACAGCGGCTCCAGCACCCGGTTGGCGAACCGCAGCCCGAGCAGGTTCAGCACGGTCTGCTTGGCCAGGAAGTGGTCCACCCGGAACACCCGGTCGTCCGGCAGCACCTGATGCAGCACGGTGTTGAGCCGGCGGGCGCTGGCCAGGTCCTCACCGAACGGCTTTTCCACCACGACCCGGATCCCGGGCGGCAGGTCACAGCGGCCCAACGCGGTTGCGACCCGTTCGAACAGTCCGTGTGGCAACGCCAGGTAGACCACCACCGGATCGTCGCCCTGGCTGGCGTGTTCGCCGGTGCGGGCCGCCCGCAGCGCGGCGGTCAGCACCTCCGGGTCGGTGACGTCGCCGGACAGGTAGCCGGCCGTGTCGGCCAGCCCGGCGCGGGCCTTGGCCGCCACCGAAGGGGCGTGTTCGCGTAGCGCCGTACCGATCTGCTGCCGGAAGGTCCGTTCGTCGATCTCGTCGCGGGCTACCCCGATGATCCGTAGCCCGCTGGCCGGCCGGTCGAGTTCGCGCAGCTGCGCCAGCCCGGGCAGCAGGTAGCGGGTGGTCAGGTCGCCGGTGGCGCCGAGCACGATCACGTTCGCTGTCACGGGCGCTTCCCTCCGTACCGGGCCAGGTTGACCGCGCTGCTGATCAACCCGATGTGGCTGAACGCCTGCGGGAAGTTTCCCAGGAAGGCACCGGTCGCGGGGTCGATCTGCTCGGGTAGCAGCCCTACGTGGTTGACCCGGGAGCAGAGCTGGTCGAACAGCTCGTGGGCCCGGTCCAGCTGCCCGCTGCCGGCGAGGTTGTCCACCCACCAGAAGGAGCAGAGCAGGAAGGCACCCTCGTCGCCGGCCAACCCGTCCGGTGACTCGTGGGGCAGGTAGCGGTAGAGCAGGTCACCACCGGCGCCGAGGCGGCGCTGCACCGCGTCGACGGTGGCGACCATCCGCGGGTCGGCCGGGTCGACCACCCGGCGCAGCGGCAGCGCGAGCAGGCTGGCGTCGAGCGTGCCAGGCTGGCCGAGGTGCTCGGTGAAGTGGCCGGCGTCGTCGTCCCACGCCTCGGTGAGCAGCGCGTCACGGATCTCGCTGGCGGCCCGCCGCCAGGGCCCGACCTCGTCGCGTCGCCCGGTGGCGGTCGCCATCCGGGCCATCCGGTCGGCCGCCACCTGGCACATCGCCACCGAGTAGGTGAACGGACGGCCCGCGTGACGGATCTCCCAGATGCCGTGATCGGGGGTGCGCCAGTTCTCCAGTGCCGAGCGACCCAGCCGGGTCAGCCTCGTCCACCGCTGCTCGTCGATCCGTCGGCCGGTCCGGGCCCATTGCCAGGCACAGTCGAGGATTTCGCCGTACACGTCGTGTTGGATCTGGTCGGCCGCCGCGTTGCCCCAGCGCACCGGGCGCGACCCGCGATAGCCGGCCAGGTCGGGGTCGATCCGTTCCGCCGCCGGCCGGGTGCCGTCGAGGGTGTAGAGCACATGTGGCCGCCCGTCCCTGGTGCAGGCCTGCAGCACCCAGGACAGGAACGAGTCCGCCTCGGTGGTCAGGCCGACCCGGCGCAGCGCGTAGACCGTGTACGCGGCGTCGCGTACCCAGGTGAACCGGTAGTCCCAGTTGCGCTGCCCACCGATCGCCTCGGGCAGCGACGACGTCGGGGCGGCGACCACCGCGCCGCTGTCGTGGTCGTCACAGAGTTTGAGCGTGATGGCGCTGCGCCGGACCAGGTCCGTCTGCGGACCGGTGAAGTTGATCTGCTGGCTCCACCGGCGCCAGGCGGCGGCGGTCCGCTCCAGCGCGGCGCTGACCTGATCCGCGTCGCGGTTGCGGGTCGGCCCGTCGGCCCAGCGCAACACCAGTCCGAGCCGTTCACCGGCGGTCAACCGGATCCGGCCGGCGAGCCGGTCCAGCCCCGGGACGGGCCGGCTGGCGGTGAGCCGAAGTTGTGTCCCGTCGCCGGCGGGAAAGTCGATGCGGATCTCCTCGGCACCGGCGTTCGGGCGCAGCCCGCCCCGGCCGGTCAGACCGATCGCCAGGTCGACCTCGCCGTCGGTGACGGTCACCAGCCGGGCGAGTTCGCCGCAGTGGGGACCGAGTTCGGGCGATCCGTGCAGGTCGTCGCCGCTGACCAGTAGCGCGTCGCGGACCTCCAGCCGCCCGGTGGCGGTGTGCAGTTCGGTACGCAGCACCGCGGTGTCCGGCAGGTACTCCTGCCGGACACCGCGCAGCCCGGCCGGCCGCAGCGTCCAGGCTCCGCCGCGGTCGGTGTCGAGCAGCGCGGCGAACAGCGCCGGGCCGTCGAACCGGGGCAGGCAGAGCCACCGTACGGTGGCATCCACGCCGACCAGGGCGGCGGTCTGGCCGTCGCCGATCAGTCCATGGTCGGCGATGTCCGGGTAGCCGTCGGTCGACTTGGGTAGTGGACGGGCCGCGATCTCCGCCAGCTGGTCCGTCACGGGCGTCTCCTCGTGGTGTGTCCGGCCGCACCGTTTTCGGCGGGTTCGCCGACGGTACCGGTGGCCATTTCCCGGACTCGTACCCCACCGGACTCGAGTTGACGCGTCGCGGGGCTCGGCCGAGTGGCTGAGCCGGATCGGCGGGATCGCCAATTGATCGAGCCGGCCGGATGAAGGGCATCGTCGTCCGGTCGGTCGGATCCGCGAGACATTCACGCTTTTGGTCCGATGGCTGACTGCACGCCACGTCCGTTGTCGGGATCCTGTCGGTGGCGTCCGGGTACGGGGCTTCGGTCGCGACCGGCAGGGAGGTGTGGTGGGCATGGTCACCGACACCAGCGCGACACGGGAGATCCTGTTCGTCGTCGGGGTCGCGCTGGTCGGTGTGCTGCTGGCGCTGGTCACCGTCGTCACCCCCTGGTACGCCGGCCCGATCGCCACCACCGCCCCTGGCGTGGTCGAGCTGCACGCGCCCGAGCCGGCCAGGGTCGCCGCCGATCACGGCGCGCCGGACGCGGGCTGACCCACGGCACACCCGGGCTGATGCGGGGCGCTGCCGGTTTCCTCGCCGAGAGGTGCTTCACTAACGGAGATGTCTGCCACGCCGCCACCCGCCCGGCCACCGTCCGGGGCCGCCGTGGACTGGGCCGCCGGCACGGTCACCCGGACCAGTACGCCGTACCATTCGCCATCAGGTGGCGTCCCGGCACCGGGATCGGACGTCCCGCCGGTGCCGCCGCCCGGCGGGCGCGGCTCCGCCCTGCTGTGGTGGTTCGGCGGTGCCGCCGGGTTGATCCTCGCCGCCGGGCTGGTGATCGTGCTGGCGTTGGCGCTGTCGGGCAACGTGGGTCCGCTGCGGACCCCGGCACCGCCGCCGGATGTGCGGCCTCCGCTGGCCCAACTGTGCCCCGGACCGACCGGCGCGCCGGTCGAGGAGACGCCGCCGCCGACCCCGGCTCCGCCGGCCACCCCGGCTCCGGACCCGTCGGCGTCGGACCCGCCGCGCACCATCGACCCGGACGCCGGCATCTCCTACCGTCGGTACGACGAACCGTGGCAGCCGTGGCGGGTGGTGTGGAACGCCGGATCACTGCGGGTGCCGTACAAGATGGGCCAGCATTTCGTCACCGAGGAGCGCTACAACGGGTTCAGCGACTACCACGCCTCGATCCTGTCGGCAGCCGTGCCGTTCGCCGAGAACGACGCGCTCACTCTCGACCTGGAATGCGTGGGCCGGCAGGTGGCCGCAGACGTGCGGGCCGAGTACTACCCGCAGCCCAACCGGATGGATTCGATCCGCGACGAGCGCACCACCCTCGGTGGTCGCCCGGCCTGGCTGACCGTGTTTCGGCTGTACTTCACCCAGCCCGGCCTGCAGGCCACCGACGAGCTGGTGGCGGTGGCCTGCATCGACGTCGGTCGGCCCACCGCCGCGGTGCTGTTCGTCTCCATCCCGGGCACCCACCGTCAACTCGACTGGGTGGTCGAGGATCTGTACGCATCGGTTCGCGTCGAATGATCCGGCGCCACTCCGGGGCGGGGCGTCGACAGGTTAGGGTCGGTCCGTGGCGCGAACAGTACGGATTCCGGCGACCGCGTACCCGGTGGAGCGGTTCACTCTCGCCAACGGCCTGCGGGTGGTCCTCGCGCCCGACCGCAGCGCGCCGGTGGTCGGCGTGGCGGTCGTCTACGACGTCGGGATCCGTTCCGAGCCACCGGGCCGAACCGGTTTCGCGCACCTGTTCGAACACCTGATGTTCCAGGGTTCGGAGAATCTGCCGAAGCTGGCGCACTTCCGCCACGTGCAGGGCTCCGGCGGGACGTTCAACGGCAGCACCCATCTGGACTACACCGACTACTACGAGGTGCTGCCGAGCAACGCGCTGGAACGGGCGCTGTTCCTGGAGGCCGACCGGATGCGCGGTCCGCAGCTGACCGAGGAGAACCTGCGCAACCAGGTCGACGTGGTCAAGGAGGAGATCCGGGTCAACGTGCTGAACCGGCCGTACGGCGGGTTTCCCTGGCTGCATCTGCCGCCGGTGATGTTCGACACCTTCCCCAACGCACACGACGGGTACGGGTCCTTCGTCGATCTGGACAGCGCCACGGTCGGCGAGTCGGCCGAGTTCTTCACCCGCTACTACGCCTGCGGAAACGCGGTGCTCGCCGTCGCCGGGGACTTCGACGTGGCCGCCGCGACCGAGCTCGTCGAGCGGCACTTCGGTGACGTGCCGACCCGGCCGGCGCCGACCCGACCGAGCTTCGCCGAGCCGGACCTGACCGCCGAGCGCCGGCAGTCCTATGCCGACCCGCTCGCACCGCTGCCTGCGGTCGCCGCCGCCTGGCGGGTGCCGGATCCGATCACCGACCTCGACGCCTACCTGCCGTACGTGGTACTCGCCGAGGTGCTGACCGACGGCGACGCGGCCCGGCTGGTTGATCGACTGGTCCGCGGTGACCGGTCGGTGACCAGCATCGGTGGCTATCTCAGCTTCGAGGGGGAGCCGTTCGACGTGCGGGACCCGTCGGCGTTGGTGCTGCAGGCGCATCTGCCGCCCGGTGGCGACGTCGACAAGGTGCTCACCGCCGTGGACGAGGAGGTCGACCGGTTGGCGACCGACGGGTTCGTCCGGGGCGAGCTCGCCCGGGTGCAGGCCCGGATGGCGACCCATCTGCTGCGCGACACCGACGGTGTGCTCGGCCGGGGGCTGCGGATGGCGGTGCTGGAGCAGCAGCGCGGCGCACCAGAGTTGATCAACGAGTTGCCCCGGCTGCTCGGCACGGTCACCGAGGAGCAGGTCCGCCAGGCCGCCGCCGCGCTGCGACCGCAGCGGCGGGCCGCGATCGAGGTCGTCCCCGGAGGCGTCGAGTGAGCAGCGACACGGCCGAGCAGCCGCCGACCCGGGTCCGGCGGCCGCTGCCACCGTTGGGGCCGACCCGCACACCGCCGTTGCCCACGGTCGCCGAGCGGACTCTCGACAACGGGCTGCGGGTGATCGCGATCCGTCGCCCGTCGGTGCCGCTGGTCGAGATCCGGCTCTGGGTGCCGTTCGCCCGCGCGCCGCTGGCCCGGGCGACGGTGCTGTCCCAGACCCTGTTCTCCGGCACCGCCGAGCGCTCCGGCGTCGAACTGGCCGCCGAGGTGCAGGCGGTCGGCGGTGGACTGTCCGCCGGGCTCGACGCCGACCGGCTGCTGGTCGCCGGCGCCGGCCTGGTCACCGGGCTGAAACGGATGCTGGAGCTGCTCGGTGAGGTGCTCACCGGCGCGTCGTACCCCGCCGGTGAGGTGGCCATCGAGCGCGACCGGCTCGCCGACCGGATCCAGGTGGCGTTGAGTCAGCCGGCGTTCCTCGCCCGCACGGCGTTGGCCCGGCGGCTGTACGGTCGGCATCCGTACGCCGAATCGACGCCCGGGGCGGACCAGGTTCGTGCGGTGCGCCCCGCCGGGCTGCGCGCCCTGCACGCCGACCGGGTGCGGCCGGCCGGGGCCCACCTGGTGCTGGTCGGCGACGTCGCGCCCAAGCGTGCCCTGGACACCGCCGAGGCGGCGTTGGCCGGCTGGACCAGCGCCGGGCGGCAGTTGCGGCTCGCGCCCGCTCCCGATCCCCGGCCCGCACCGCTGCTGCTGGTCGACCGGCCGGGATCGGTGCAGTCGTCGATCCGGATCGCGTTGCCGGCGGTGGACCGGCGGCACCCGGACCACGCGGCGCTGCAGCTGGCGAACATGGTGTTCGGCGGCTACTTCTCGTCGCGCTGGGTGGAGAACATCCGGGAGGACAAGGGCTACAGCTACGGGCCGTATTCGATGGTCGAGCATTCGGTCGCCGGGTCGGTGCTGATGCTCGCCGCCGACGTGGCCACCGAGGTGACCGCGCCGGCCCTGCTGGAGACGCTGCACGAGCTGGGTCGGCTGGCGGTGCTGCCGCCCGGTGCCGACGAGCTGGAACAGGCCCGGCAGTACGCGGTCGGCAGTCTGCAGCTGGGCATGTCGACGCAGGCCGGGCTGGCCGGCCTGGCCAGCACCTACGCCGGGTTCGACCTGCCGTTGGAGTTTCTCGCCGAGCACACCGCCCGGCTGGCCTCGGTGACCGTCGACGAGGTCGCCACCGCGGCCACCCGGTATCTGGCTCCGGCGGGTGCGCTGGGCGTGGTACTCGGGGACGTGGCCCGCATCGGCGGCCCGGTCGCCGCGCTGACCGAGGTCGCCGCACCCGGCGCGGTCGGGTGAACAGCGGATCGGAGGTCACCGTCGGTGACGTCGGGCCGCCGCCGTTGGCGCGCGCGTCGGTGGACCGGGCGGCGCGGCACCGTACCGATCCGCGGTGGTTGGCGCGGGCGTGGGACCGGTCGCGGGTGCTGGTGGTCGACTCGGCGGCCGGCGGGCGGGCGTTCGTCCGTGACGACGGCACCGGCGCTGGGCTGGGACTGGTGTTGGTCGGCCCGGAGCAGGCACCGGCCGTCGCGGTCGAGGATCGGATCTTTCTCGGTACGGATGACGACGGCACCCCGATCTTCGCGGTCGACGCCGCGCTGGGTGCCGCCGTACCGGATGCCGCCCGGCTGGTGACCGTCCGCGACGTCGGACACCTGCTCGGCGACCGCGACGCCGGGCTGTTCACCACGGCGGCGGCCCTGGTCGGCTGGCATGCCCGACATCCGTACGCGGCGTCGACCGGGCTGGCGACCCGGGCTGTCGACGGCGGGTGGTCCCGGGTGGACAGCGATGGGGCGCGCAACTGGCCGCGTACCGATCCGGCGGTGATCGCGCTGCTGACCGACGGTGTGGCCGGGCCGGCCGGCCGCTGCCTGCTGGCCAACCACCACGCGCGCCGCGGCGACGGGCAACACCGGCTCTACTCCTGCCTGGCCGGGTTCGTGGAGCCGGGCGAGTCGGCGGAGGCGGCCCTCGCCCGGGAGGTGGCCGAGGAGGTGGGGATGACCCTGTCCCGGTCGACCTACGTCGCGAGCCAGTCCTGGCCGTTCCCCGGCACCCTGATGTTGGGCTATCTGGCGTACGTCGACCCGGAGCAGCCGATTCGGCCGGACCCGGAGGAGATCGTCCGGGCACGTTGGTTCAGCCGGGCCGAGGTGTCGGCGATCCTCGCCGGTGAGCGGGTCGACTCCGGCGACGGCTTCGTGGTCCGGCTGGCACCGCCGGCGTCGATCGCCGCCTACCTGATCCACGGCTGGGTCGTCGACTGACGGCGACGCTCCCTCGGGTCACCGGGTCCGACCTTTGTACAACCCCGGCCCGTGGGCAGCGTTGCCGCGCTGCCCATCGGGCCGGGGTCTTCGCCCGTGTCGGTCGGCGTGGCCTTGGCTGATGTGGTGGGCCGGCCGGTCGACGACGGGTCGTATCGGGGCCGGCGGTCAGGTCGGGACGGCCCCGGTGACCGGGAGCGGGAGCGGGAGCGGGACGACTTTGACCCGTTGCCGGCCGGAGCGCACGGACCCGACCGTGGACAGGGCTCTGGCCAGCCGCATCGCCGCGTCGCGGTCTTCGGCGCAGACCGTCTGCCGGCGTAGCTCGGGGGTGTTCCGCTCGTCGCGGATGCGTTGGCCGTTGGCGACGGCGGCGATGAGTTCGTCGTGTGCCACCGCACGGATCTCCGTGCGGACGATCAGATATCGCATGAGCGACTCCGGGAAACCGTGACCGACTGTCGGACGGCCGATGGCGGTTTCCGGATTTGCGTGGAACTTCCATCGGATGTATCCACAGGTGGAGAACCCGGAATGACGACCGGTTAAACCTGACAATCGGATCGATCCGGATGACCGTTCGGGGGATCGACGGTGGTCCTTGTGGTGCAGGGGCTGCGGCGGGGCGGTAGGACGGGCCCGAGCCGGGTCGGGGTGGCGGTGGCCACCCGGCTCGTTCCGCCCGTGCCGGACGATCTCCCGGCACGGATCAGTGCGGTCAGTTCAGGTCGAACTCGCCCGACTTCGCGCTGTCGATGAAGTCACGCCAGGTGTCCCGGTCGAACGACAGCACCGGCCCGGTACGGTCCTTGCTGTCGCGCATCAGCACCGGGGCGCCCTGGCCAGCCAGCGGTCCGACCTCCACACAGTTGGTGCTCTGACTGCGGCTGCTCTTGTGCCAGGCGGGCATGGCCGCCCCGGTGATCGGCGCGCCGGACTGATCTGCTGGGTTCATTCCTGCTCCTTGCTGGTCAAGCGGACCACGCTGGCGGCCGTCAATCCGGTGTCGCCTGCTCGGTCCGGCGCGTGGCCCGCGGGCCACGCTGAGTTGGTGGCCCGGCCGGACGGCCAGGGCCCGCCCCGCCCATGGCGGGCAGGGACGGCAGGGCAGGGATGGTGGGTGTTTCGGGGTCGGTGTGGACCGTGCCGAGCTCGGTCGCCCCGGCGGCGACGTGCCGGCCGATCTCCTCGGTGAGCCAGTCGATCGACTCGGCCGGGTCGCGGGCCGCCTCGCAGAGCCAGTCGAAGACCTGGCCGTACCGCTGCAGCACCGGTGCGTCGTTGACGATGAAGTCGGCGGCCAGCGTCTCGATCGCCACCGCGCTGGGGTCCTCCGGGTCGGCGAATTGGTAGATCGAGAAGGCGGTCTCGGACAGGAACCACGAGGCGATCGTCGCGTTGGGCGGCAGCACCCGCAGGGTGACGTTGGCCAACGTGGCCATGTTGCGCAGGTGCTGCAGCTGCTCGACCATGACGTCGGGGGGCCCGCAGCGCAGGCCGAGCGCGGACTCCTCCAGGACGGCCGTGTAGCGGGGCAGCCCGTTGCCGCGCAGCAGCATGGACTGCCGGGACTGGCGGGCGGCGACCTCGGTGTCCGGATCGTCGGCGTTGCGTTTCGGGCCGGTCGACCGGTGACCCGCCGACTTCGCGCCGGTGGTCTTGGTGCCGGCCGCCTGCTGCGTGACCGCCGTCGGCCGCTCGGCGGTGCCGCCCAGTGGCCGTGCCGCCAGGATGCGGACCTTCGCGTAGGCCGGTGTCTGCAGCAGCCCGGGAATGATGACCGCGCCGTACTCCTGGATCGCGATGGAGCCGGCCTCCAGTTCGGCGTACGCCCGTTGCCGGCTGGTCATCACCTTGTACGCGCTGAGGAATGCCCGCGTGTTGCCGGCGTCCCGGGCGATCGCGACCAGCTCGTCGCGTTCGTCGCCGGAGACGCCGTACAGATCGAGCAGATCCATCACATCGCCGACTCCTGGGCGGCTGCGCCCGTTCTCCAGTCTGGAGAGCTTGGACGCAGACGCCCAGTTGACCCGTTCGATCACCTGCTCGCCGGTCAGTCCGGCACCTTCTCGCAGCCGCCTCAGCTCGCTGCCGAGTCGGCGGCGACGCAGGGTCGGGCTGGGTATGGGCTGCTCGGGCTGCACCGGAAACTCCCCCCGATCCGTTGATGTCCGCCATTGTCGCGGCGATGTGCGTCGCGGCCCGAAACAGTATGGACCGGTTGCTGCCCGGATGGGGTCCTCTGCCGGGCGTGTTAGCCAACTGCGACGTTGTGGACGGTGGGGACGGACCGTGAGTGCGACTCAGCTCGTCGTGATCTCCGCCAGGCGCTGCTTGACCTGAACGATGCTCGGGTTCGTCAATGCCGAACCGTCGGCAAACCGTACCGTCGGCACCGTCTGATTGCCGCCGTTGACGCCCATCACGTAGGCGGCGGCGTCGGTGTCCCGCTCGATGTCGATCACCTCGTACGGGATCTTCTCCCGGTCGAACTGCGACTTCAGTCGGTGGCAGTAGCCGCACCAGCTCGTCGAATACATGGTCAACATCGGTTGATCCTCCCAGTCGGGGACGGTGTCCGGCCCGGGTGGGCGCCCGGGCTAGCCGGTGCAACGTCGGGCGGGGCTGCGATGATTCCTACCCGTGACGGAGTACAGCGACCCAGGTCCCGAACGCGTACTGGCCGGGCTGGACCCGGAGCAGCGTACGGCGGTGGTCGCGCCGGCTGTCCCGGTCTGCATCCTGGCCGGCGCGGGCACCGGCAAGACCCGGGCGATCACCAGCCGGATCGCCTACCGGGTGCTGTCCGGCGAAATTTCGGCCCGGCAGGTGCTGGCGGTCACCTTCACCGCGCGGGCGGCGGCCGAGATGCGGGCCCGGCTCGGCGCGCTGGACGCCGGCGCGGTGCAGGCGCGTACCTTCCATGCCGCCGCGCTGCGCCAGGTGCGCTACTTCGCCCCCCGGCTGCTGAGCGGCCGGCAGATGCCGGAGCTGCTGGACAGCAAGGTCCGACTGGTCACCCTCGCCGCCGGGCGGGTCGGGGTGCGTACCGACCGGGCCGCCGCCCGCGACCTGGCCGGTGAGATCGAGTGGGCGAAGTCGTCGATGGTCGAGCCGGGCGAGTACGCCGTCGCGGCGGCCAAGGCCCTGCGGGAGACCCAGCACGATCCGGCCAAGGTCGCGGAGGTGTTCGCCGGCTACGAGCAGATCAAACGGGCCAACGGGGTGATCGACTTCGAGGATGTGCTGCGGGCGGCGATCTGGGGGATCGAGGAGCACTCCGACGTCGGTGAGCAGGTACGCGCGCAGTACCGCCACTTCGTGGTCGACGAGTACCAGGACGTCAACCCGCTGCAGCAGCGCCTGCTGGAGGCGTGGATGGGGCGGCGTGCGGACCTTACGGTGGTCGGTGACGCGAGCCAGACCATCTACTCGTTCACCGGGGCCACCTCGGCGTACCTGGTCGACTTCGCCCGCCGGCACCGCGACGCGGTGGTGGTCCGGCTGGTCCGCGACTACCGCTCGACGCCGCAGGTGGTGGGGTTGGCCAACGCCGTCATCAAGCAGGCCCGCGGCACCGAGGCCCGGCTGCGGCTGGAGCTGGTCGGCCAGCGCCCGCCCGGCCCGGAGCCGGACGTGCGGATCTTCACCGACGAACCGGCCGAGGCCACGGCGGTCGCGGCCCGCTGCGCGCAACTGATCGAGGCGGGTACGCCGGCCGCCGAGATCGCCGTGCTGTTTCGGACCAACGCTCAGTCCGAGGCGTACGAGAAGGCGTTGGCCGAGGCGTCGGTGCCGTACACGGTGCAGGGCGCGGAGCGGTTCTTCGAGCGCGCCGAGGTACGCCAGGCGATGGTGGCGCTGCGTTCCGCCGTCCGGTCGACGCCGGGTGAGACGCCGTTGGTGGAGGCGGTCGTGGCCGCGTTGTCCGCGACGGGGTGGGCGCCTGACCAGCCGCCGCCCGGTGGCGCGGCACGGGAGCGCTGGGAGGCCTTGGCGGCGTTGGTGCAGTTGGCTGAGGAGACCGCCGCGCAGCCGGTGCTGGTGCCGGTCGGGGAGGCGGCGGTCAGCGAGCGGTCGGTGTCGTTGGCCGACTTCTGCGCCGAGTTGGCGCGTCGGGCGGCGGCGCAGCACGTGCCGACGGTCGCCGGGGTGACGCTCGCGTCGCTGCACTCGGCGAAGGGCCTGGAGTGGGACGCGGTGTTCCTGGTCGGGCTCGCCGACGGGACGCTGCCCACCACGTACGCCCGGACGCCGGAGCAGGTGGAGGAGGAGCGCCGGCTGCTCTATGTCGGGGTGACCCGGGCCCGGCAGTGGCTCTGGCTCTCCTACGGGGTGGCCCGCTCACCCGCCGGCCGGGCCCGCCGGCCGTGCCGGTTCCTGCCGCAGCTGGACCGCTCCGACGCAGGCGGCGGCGGCGCGCAGCGCGGCGCGGCGTCAGGGGACAAGCCGGGCCAGCGGCGTCGCGGGCAGCCGGTGTCCTGCCGGGTCTGTGGGACGACCCTGCTGGCCGGGGTCGACCGCAAGCTCGGTCGGTGCGCCACCTGCCCGTCCGATCTGGACGAGGAGCTGCTGGAGCGGTTGCGGACGTGGCGTTCGCGGGTGGCGGGGGAACAACGGGTCCCGGCGTACGTGGTATTCACCGACGCGACGCTGCTGGCGATCGCCGAGCGGCTGCCGGGCGGCGACGCCGAACTGCTGGCGATCGCCGGGATCGGGCCCCGCAAGCTGGGCCTTTACGGCGAAGCGGTGCGTCTGCTGGTCGCCGGCGCAGCGGTAGATGATCTTGCTCCGCAAAAAAGTTCGGAATCCGACCCGGAAAATGGTTTGCCCCCGGCCACGCAAGAGGCTTAGCCTCAGTTCACACCTCGCGAGCAGTGGCGTTCTGGCTGCTCGACCGGGGTGCCCAGGGTTTCCGTGACGAGTTCAGGCAGGAGATGACGACGATGGCGATCAATTTGACTCCGACGTCGGCGCTGACTGCTGCCTGCGCTTCGACGGTCGGCGGCTATCTGACCGACGTCGCGACCACCGGTCTGTCGACCGGGGCGCACCAGGTGCAGCTCCAGCCAACCCGCAACGTCCAGCTCACCGCCGCCGCGGTGCCCACCGGTCCGACCGGTCGGCGCCAGATCGTCGAAGAGCAGGCCCAGGGGGCGCAGGCATGGCTGCGGCACCGTGGCGCGTCGGTAGTGACGGCGAGCAACGGCAGCATCAGCTCTGAGGGCAGCGTCCGCACCACCGTCCCGACGGTCAAGAAGCCGTTCATGGATGCTGCCCGCGGTGTTCCCCCTCGAGGAAGGCCGGTCTGACACAGACCAACCGGCTCACCTCGAGGCCGCGGAACCCGTAACCGGGATCCGCGGCCTTAATTTTTTGCGACCGCACAGGTACTAGCACGTCGGAAGCGATCTACAAGATCGAAGCGAAAGAAAGAGGTGACCGGGCGATGAGTCTGGCGTTGGCCACTCTCGACCGCAGTGTCTCCCAGCCCCAGCGTCGGCCGGCCGCGACCGGCCAGCCGGAGGTGCTGGCGGGCCTGCCGTGCCGGAAGTTCGACCCTGACCTGTGGTTCTCCGACTCCCCGACCGAACTGGAGCTGGCCAAGTCGCTCTGCGTGGACTGTCCACTGCGGGTGCAGTGCCTGGCCGGCGCGGTCGAGCGGGCCGAGCCGTGGGGCGTCTGGGGTGGCGAGATCTTCGAGCGTGGTGCCGTGGTGCCACGCAAGCGGCCGCGTGGCCGCCCCCGTAAGGAGGACGTCGCCCGTGACGAGGCCCTGCAGGTCGAGGTCGCGGCACGGATGGCGGCCGACGGAGTCGGCGACTCCCACCGCGCCGTCCGGTTGGCGGCCTGACATGCATCCGAACACGGCGATCGCCGGCCGGACGCCGGCGGCACCCACCAGCACCGTGAACAGCAATTCCGTACCGACCGTCCCAGGAGTATCCGTCATGCATCTGCTCTACGAAGCGCTCTCCCGAACGCGAATGCAACCGCCTCAGGCCGGCACCGCGCGCACTGAGGCAACCCGACCCGCCCGTATCGTCGCGATGCAGGCCCGGCACCGCTGGGCCGGCATCCTCGGCGGGCGCTGACCGAGTCGGGCCCCGACCACGGGGCCCGACCGGCCCGACTCACCCCGACGCGGGGCTGCCGGGACGATCTCCCGGTGGCCCCGCGTCGTACAGTTCGGCCCGTGCTGGTCAGTTTGCCGGCGCGAAGCCGGGCAGCCAGCGTTCGACGACCTCCCGGTACGGCGCCTTGGCCTCCAACTGGCTGAGCACCCCGATCGAGCCGAGCGTCACCCGGTGGATCAGCAGGTACGCCGGCGGCAGGTTGAGATGCCGGCTCAACTGGTACGCCGGTGACTTCGGGTTGGCCAGCCGGGTCGCCTCGTCGCGCAGCCACCGCCGGGTGAACTGGAACTCCTCGGCCGCCAACGGAGCGAGCATCGGCAGCAGGAAGTCCAGCACCGCGTGGGCGTCGATCGGGGTGTCCGCCTTGATGAAGCCCTCGTCGCGCAGGCCGGCCACCACCGCGTCGGCGTCCCCGTCGAGCGCCAGCCGGACCAGCCGGCCGATCGGTTCGGGGTGCCCACCGGGCAGCCGGGCCACCGCCCCGAAGTCGACCACCCCGAGCCGGCCGTCGGCGGCCAGCCGGAAGTTGCCCGGATGCGGGTCGGAGTGCAGTAGGCCGGCCCGGGCCGGGGCGGAGAAGTGCAGGACGGACATCAGCCGGCCGGCGTGGTCGCGCTGCTCCGGCGAGCCGTCGGCGATGATCTTTGAAAGCGGTGTGCCGTCGATCCACTCGGTGACCAGCACCCGGGGCGCGGCGGCGAGTACCGCCGGCACCAGGATCTCGTCGTCGTCGGCGTACGCTGCGGCGAACGCCCGCTGTGACTCGGCTTCCAACTCGTAGTCCAGCTCCTCGGCCAGCCGGTCCCGCAGCTCGCCCAGCAGCGGTTTGATGTCCAGACCGGGCTGGATGGCCCGGAACAGCTTGCTCAACCGGGCAAGTTGGTTGAAGTCGGACAGCAGTGCGTCGCCGGCACCGGGATACTGCACCTTGACCGCGACCGCCCGACCGCCGTCGGAACCGTCGCGCCAGCTGGCCCTGTGCACCTGACCGATGCTGGCCGCCGCGGCCGGATGATCGTCGAATTCGACGAACAGGTCGCGCCAGTCCGCCCCGAGCTGCTCGGCCAGCACCTTGTGCACGCTGGCGGCGGGCAGCGGCGGAGCCGCCTCCTGCAGCTTGGTCAGGGCCTGCCGGTACGGCGCCGCCAACTCCTCGGGCAGCGCCGCCTCGAACACCGACAGCGCCTGGCCGGCCTTCATCGCACCGCCCTTGAGCTGCCCGAGCACGCTGAACAGCTGCTCTGCGGTGCGTTCCTGGATCTCGGCGGACACGACGTCGGAGGCGAGTCCGGACACCCGCTTACCCAGCCCCAGGACGGTACGCCCGGCGAAGCCCAGGGGCAGGGCGGCAAGCTTGGCGGTCCTGGACACGGCCCAGCGCGGGATATCGGTCACCCGGCCATTGTTACCGACGATCGCGTACGGTGACCCCTGCCTGAGAGTGGCTCATGCCACGGCGGCCCGGCGACGGTGCTGACAGCGGCAACCGTGGTGGGCCGACCAGGCGCGGCGGCGTAGCCGCGCGGGGGCGTGCACCTCCACCGCCGCGCCGATCGTCTCCGGGCACCCGCCGTCGACGAACGCCAGGATCTCCGCCGCGCCGATACTGGCGGCGGCGAGCAGGGTCGCGGTGTCACAGGTCGACGCCGGGCCGAGGGCGCACAACTGGGCGGCCAGCTGCGGCCACCCCGGATCCCGGTCACGTCTGTGCAGGTCGAGACAGTTGAGGCAGGGGGTGCCGGCGACCGGCACGAGTGGGCCGACGACCGGCGTGTGGTCGCGGATGTCGACCAGTAGGTGGGCCTGCCGGTGGCGGGCGTGACTCGCGGCGACCAGGTTCGCCGGGCGGTCGGTGCCGAGCAGCACCACCAGGGTGACCCGGCCGCGGCGGATGGGCCCGGTCGCGGTCCCCGGCGCGGCCTCGGCGACGGCTCGGGCAATCTCGTCGCGGCCGGCTCCCGGATCGTCGAGGTCGAGCGCGACATGTCCGATTCCAGCTTCGGCCAGGGCGACGGCGATCGGCCGGGCCAGCCGGCCGCGCCCGGTCAGCGCGATCCGGGCGTACGCGCGGCGGCGCAGGATCTGCGCCGGGGTGCCGGTGCCGCCGCGACCGCGCAACGCGATGGCGGTCGCCTCGGCGGTGAGCCGGGGGCGGGAGCCGGCGGGCAGGCCGGCCGGCAGCAGGGTGTGCGCTCCGACGATCAGTCCGTGGCCGGTCAGGGTGTCGAGCAGTTGCTGGGCCAGTACGCGGGGCAGGCCCAGCCGGTCGGCGGTGTCCAGCACCGCCCGGGTCGGTCGGGTCCCGTCGAGGGCGTCGAGCAGATCGGCCAGCGCCGGGTCGGCCAGTTCCAACAGGACCGCGTGCGCCGGATCGGTGCCGAGCTGCAGGGTGTGCGGGTCCCGCCAGAGGCGGGTGAGGCCAGGAAGCAGGGTGGGCCGCAGCAGCGAATTCGTGGTCATCGCTACAGGCTGTCGCCGTAACGGAACGCTGGGCGGCTCGTTATCCACAGCCTGTGGCTGGCATGGCCTCGGTTGTCCACAGGTTTCGCGTAGTTATCCACAACCCGTCGGTAACTTTGTCAGTCTGGGGACATGACCCACAGTGTTGCGGTGTGGACGCGCGGGAAGGGGCGGCCGGAGCCGCCCCTTCCCGCAGCGCTGGTTCAGACCTTGGCCTTGCCCAAGATCCGGTTCACTGTCGTGCCACAGACCGGGCACTTGCCCTTGGCCATGTTCATCCCGGTCTTCGACACCGCGACGGTGCCCTCGAAGTCGCGCTTTTCCTTGCACTTCACGCAGTAACCGTTGTAGGTCTGGGCCTGGTCGGCCACGGTGCCCTCCTCGTCTCGTCGCCGGGTGGTTGCAGACCCGGCGTGCACCCGCTCGCGACGACCTACCGAGGTGCCGCGCGCTGGGATTTTCTCCGCGGCCACTGTTGACCGCCGGTCCGCGGACCCTACCCAGGACTGGGCGGTTCCATGTCAACAATTCGCCGACACTGTGAGTAAGTCGACGTCGAGAGTGTGCATGCCGGAATACATCGGATAAGTCAGATTCGCAGTGACACGCCGGTAGAAGATCCGCAGGTCACCTTCAGCCGGTGGTCAGAGGTGAAAAGTTTTTCGTGATCGCCTACGGTGATCACAACGACTCGGGCGCGACGTACGGCGGTCGAGTGGGTAACTTTTTTTGCGACAATCAGCCCTAAAAGGGGTGATTTTGTCGCGCTACTCCGTGTCGCCTCTTGCGTTCCCCTAGTCAGTACGGATTAGCGTGCCATCGTGAGCGAAACCCGGGGCTGCGCGAGCCGCTGATGGCGGGGGTGCGCAAGCCGGTCGTCGAGGTGCGGCGCAGTCAGCGTCGCCGCCGGACGGTGTCCGCGTACCGGGAGGGCGAACGCGTCGTCATCCTCATCCCGGACCAGTTCTCCCGGGCCGAGGAGAGCGAGTGGGTCGACCGGATGCTGGCCCGGCTCGCCGCCCGCGAGGAACGGCTACGTCGCTCCGACAGCGAGCTCGTCGCCCGCGCCGGCCGGCTGATCGACCGCTACCTGCCGGAGCACACCCGGGTGGTGGCCCCGGCCAGCGTCCGATGGGTGACCAACCAGAACAGCCGCTGGGGGTCGTGCACGCCGGCGGACCGGACCATCCGCATCTCCCACCGGATCCAGGAGATGCCCGACTGGGTCATCGACTACGTCGTACTGCACGAACTGGCGCATCTGGTCGTGCCGAGTCACAACGCCCGCTTCTGGGAGCTGGTCGGCCGCTACCCCAAGGCCGAACGGGCCCGCGGCTACCTGGAAGGCGTCGCGGCGGCCAGCGGGTTCGTCCTCGCCGACTGACAGCTACAGTGGCCGGGTGCGCCGAGCCGTGGTGATCCTCCTCAACCCGGTCGACTGGTCCCCACCCGGCGTCGACCTGGCGACCTGGCGGGCCGCGTTGGCCGAGGACATGGTCGACCTGCTGGCCACCATGAGCCAGCTGGAACCCGCGATCGCCGGCGTCGAGGCCGACCTGCCGCTGGCCCGGTCGATCGCCTGGCCGGACATGCCGATCTACCAACTGGCCGAAATCTCGATCAACGCGGTGTTGTCCGCCGCTGCCGCCGACGGGTTCGACCAGGCCGCCGTCCTGGCCGCCGACGCACCCGACCTGCCCGGCCTGTTGATCGGCAAACTGCTGCGCCCGCTGACCACCCGGCCAGTGGCGGTGGCCCCCGCCGGTGGCGGCGGGGGACTGCTCGGCGTCGCCACCGGACTGCCGGCGCCGCAATGGCTGCCGCCGCTGGACCTGAGGACGGACCCGGACGTGCTGCGGGCCGCCGCCCCACGCCGGGGCGTGGTCGCGACCACGCCCGCCTGGCGGCGGATACGCGGCCCGGCCGACCTGCCGACGCTCGACCCGGCCGTCGAGGGCTGGGAGACCACCCGCGCCCTGCTCACCACCAGCTGACCACGGCTCGCCGGCCAGGCCGATCCAGCCGGCCCACCAGCCCAGCCGGCCAGGTTGATCCAGCCGGCCCACCCAGCCCAGCCCAGCCGGCCTACTCCGGCGAATCCGAGTCCGGCCGCTTCGGTGACTCCGGTGCCTCGGCCGGCGGCGCGCCGAAGTCCATGTCGCCCAGGTCGAAGTCGAGCTTGGCCTGGGCAAACGCCTCCGGGTCGGCGAAGTCGGTGTCCGAGGGCAGCAGATCGGGGTGGCTCCACACCGCGTCGCGCCCGTCGATGCCCCGGTGGGTGGTCAGCGCCGCCCACAACGCGGTGGCCTCCCGCAGCCGCCGGGGCCGCAACTCCAGGCCCACCAGGGCGGCGAAGGTCTGCTCCGCCGGCCCACCAGCGGCCCGGCGCCGCCGGAACGCCTCGGCCAGCTTCGCGACGTTCGGCAGCCGGTCCGCCGACGAACTGTCGACGACGTGGCACACCCAACCCTCGATCAGCGCCAGTACGGTCTCGATCCGGGCCAGCGACGCCTGCTGCGCCGGGGTGTCCTCCGGCGTGAAGATCCCCTCCATGGCGATCTCCTGCATCGACTCCGGGTTGGTCGGATCGACCCGACCCAGTGCCTCCTCGATCGCCTCCCGGTTGACGGTGATCCCCGAGGCGTACGTCTCCACCGCCGCGAGCACGTGTCCGCGCAGCCACGGCACATGCTCGAACAGGCGTTGATGTGCCGCCTCGCGCAGCGCCACGTAGAGGCGGACCTCGTCCTCGGGCAGTTCCAGGCCGTCCCCGTACGCCCGGATGTTGGCCGGCAGCAGCGCGGCCGTGCCCGCCGGACCCAGCGGCAGCCCGATGTCGCTGGCCGAGAGGACCTCGGTCGCCAGCGAGTCGAGCGCCTGGCCGAGCTGCCCGCCGAACAGTGCCCCGCCCAACGTCGTCATCATCGCGTGCATCGGGCCGAGCTGGCTGCGGGCCTCCGGCGGCACCAGGTCACCCATCGCGCCGACCATCCGCCCGGCGACCGGGTCGCAGAGTTTGCGCCAGACGTCGAGCGTCCGGTAGATCCACTCGTTGCGGTTCCAGGCCACCGATGTCCGGATTCCCGACGGCAACGCCGAGGAAGCCTCCAGCCACAGGTCGGCGACGCGCAGCGCCTCGGTGACCGTGTGCCACTCGTGTGGGTTGACGGCGGGGTCGCCCGCCGAGGCGAGCTGGCTGGCCGCCACCTGGCGGGCCAGATCCCAGTTCACCGGGCCGCCACCGCTGCCCCCGCCAGCGGCGAGCAGCTGCTGCAACTGCGCCATGAACTGCTGCAGCTGCTGCGGGTCATTGGGGTCCGGGGGCTGGCCGCCGGGAAGCTGGAAACCGAACGGAGTATCAGGCACGCCCTCCACGGTACGCGTGTCGCCAGGCCGGACAGGCCAGCTGAGTTCCGCTCAGCGCGAAGCGGCCGGGTCACCGGCTGCGGCGGCGCCGCGCGTGAGCGCGATCGGTACGCTCGGGCGCATGAGACGTCGCGGTGTAACGGTCATCCTCGGCGCGCTGCTCACCGCACTGCTCGCATACGGCGTGTTCGCCGCTCCGGTGCCGTACGTGGTGCTCGGCCCCGGTCCGACGGTCGACACGCTGGGCCAGGACGACGGCGAGGACGTCATCCAGATCTCCGGCATCGACACGTCGACCTCCGTCGGACAGCTGCGGCTCACCACGGTCGGCGTACGGCCGAACGTCGGACTGCGCGAAGCGGTTGCCGGCTGGCTCAGCGACTCCGAGGCCGTGGTGCCGTACGACGCCATCTATCCGCCAGGGGAGACCCGCGAGGAGGTGGAGGAACGCAACGCGGAGGACTTCGCGGCGTCGCAGACCAGCGCGGAGACGGCCGCGTTGCGCCAGCTCGGATACCCCGTCCAGGTGCTGGTCCGGGCGGTCACCCCGGACGGTCCGTCGGTGGGGCTGCTCCAGGTCGACGACGTGGTCACCTCCGTCGACGGCACCCCGGTCAGCTCGGCCACCCAGCTGACCGAGCTGGTCCGGGCCGAGCCGGTCGGGGCGACGTTGACCGTCGGCTACACCCGCGACGGCGAGCCGGGCAGCACCGAGATCACCACCCGCGCCACCGACGGTGGGCCGCCGCGGATCGGCATCGAGATCACCGAGGACCAGCCGCACCCGTTCGAGCTGACCATCGACCTCGACGAGATCGGCGGGCCGAGCGCCGGCCTGATGTTCGCGCTCGGCATCATCGACAAGATCGAGGCGGCGGACCTCACCGGCGGCAAGATCATCGCCGGTACGGGGACCATCGACCACGACGGCAACGTCGGTGCCATCGGCGGCATTCCACAGAAGCTCGTCGGGGCCAGGTCCGCCGGTGCCGTCGCCTTCCTGGTGCCCGAGTCGAACTGCGCCGAAGCGGTGGCGAACGCCGTACCGGATCTGCCGCTGCTGCGGGTGGCGACGCTCGACGAGGCGCTCACCGCGCTCGAGGACCTGCGCGGTGGGCGTGAGCTGACGCTGTGCGACGGCGGCTGACCCCAGAAGCACCGCCCGGCTGACACCGCTCAAGTCGACCTCAATCGGCCCTGAGGTGGACACACCCCGTAGTCTTGGTGCCTGATCGCCAAGGGATCACACCAACGTGCGGAGTGCCAGTCGTGGTCATGCGTAGCAGTCCTATGCCCGGAATGAGCCGTCGGGGCCGTGTCACGGTCGGCGTACTCATCGGGATCTTCCTTTTGTTCACACTACTCGGCTGGGGGGTGAACGCCTGGACCGACTGGTTGTGGTTCAAGGAAGTGGACTACACGCAGGTCTTCACCGGCGTGCTGCTCACCCGGCTGGTGCTGTTCGTCGCGGTCGGGCTGGCGATGGCCCTGGTCATCGGCGTCAACCTGTGGCTTGCGTACCGGCTGCGCCCGGCCCTGCGGCCACACTCGCCAGAACAGGTCAGTCTGGAGCGGTACCGGATGCTGCTGACCCCGCGCATCGGTGCGTGGATCGCGGTGGCGTCGCTGCTGGTCGGGATCTTCGCCGGGCTGTCCGCCCAGAGCCGGTGGAGCCAGTGGATGCTGTTCCGCAACTCCCAGGAGTTCGGCGTCGTCGACCCCGAGTTCGGCATCGACGTCAGCTTCTACGTCTTCGAGTATCCGTTCCTGCGCTACCTGCTGGGGCTGGCCTTCACCGCCGTCGTGCTGTCGGTGATCGGTGGCCTGGCCATGCACTACATCTTCGGCGCGGTCCGGCTGCAGGGCATCGGTGACCGGATGACCACCGCCGCGCGCGCCCACCTGACCTCTCTGGTGGCGATGTTCGTGCTGTTCAAGGCCGTGGCGTACGTGCTGGACCGGCGCGGCATGCTGCTGGAGTACAACGCCGAGGCGGGAATCTACGGTGCCGGCTACGCCGACATCAACGCGTTGCTGCCGGCGAAGGAGATCCTCGCCTACATCTCGATCGTGGTGGCGATCGCGATCGTCGTGTTCTCCAACGCGGTGATGCGCAACCTGGTCTGGCCGGGCATCTCACTGGCGTTGCTGGGCGTCTCGGCGGTGGCGATCGGTGGCATCTACCCCTGGGCGGTGCAGACCTTCGAGGTCAACCCGAGCCTGCGGGACAAGGAGTCGGAGTTCATCGAGCGCGGCATCGTCGCCACCCGGGAGGCGTTCGGGCTGGACATCAGCGAGCAGTCGCCGTACCCGGCGACGAACCTGACCCCGCCGGAGAGCCTGGCCACCGACACCGCCGTGGTGCCGAACATCCGGCTGTTGGACCCGCAGCTGGTCTCCGAGACCTACACCCAGCTGCAGCAGGTGCGTGGCTTCTACGACTTCGGCACCAAGCTCGACATCGACCGGTACACCCTCGGCGACGAGAAGCAGGACTACGTCGTCGGCATGCGGGAGATCAACTATGGCGAGTTGACCGAGCAGCAGAGCAACTGGATCAACCGGCACACCGTCTTCACCCACGGGTACGGCATGGTCGGTGCCCCGGCCAACCAGGTGGTCTGCGGCGGCCAGCCGTACTTCGTCTCCGGCTTCCTCGGCGACCAGGCGCAGGAGCAGTGTTCGTCGTCGACCGAGGAGATCCCGGTCGAGCAGCCGCGGATCTACTTCGGCGAGCAGATGGACGGCACCGACTACGCGATCGTCGGCTCGCCCGGTGACACCAACGTCGAGTTCGACCGGCCGACGAGCAGCGGCGGCGAGCAGTACTACACCTACTCCGGTGAGGGCGGCGTCGAGGTCGGTTCGTTCGGCCGCAAGCTGCTGTACGCGATCAAAGAGCAGGAGACCAACTTCCTGCTCTCCGAGGCGGTCAACGAGAACTCCAAGCTGCTGTACGTGCGTAACCCGCGCGACCGGGTGGAGAAGGTCGCGCCGTTCCTCACTCTGGACGGCGACCCGTACCCGGCGGTGGTGGACGGCCGGATCCAGTGGATCGTGGACGGCTACACCACGTCGGCGACCTACCCGTACTCGGAGCGGGTCAACCTGCAGGCGGAGACCGCCGACGAGCTGACCGGCCAGGGCACTTTCGCGTTGGCCCGGGAGAACGTCAACTACCTCCGCAACTCGGTCAAGGCGACCGTCGACGCGTACGACGGCACGGTGCGGCTGTACGAGTTCGACGACAGCGACCCGGTGCTCAAGGCGTGGAACGCGGCCTTCGGCGGTGAGTTGCTGATCCCGAAGGCGGAGACCCCGCAGTCGCTGCAGGCACACTTCCGCTACCCGGCGGACCTGTTCAAGGTGCAGCGCAACCTGCTGGCCCGCTACCACGTCACCAACCCGGCGGAGTTCTTCTCCGGGCAGGACTTCTGGGAGGTGCCGAACGTTCCGGACGCGCCGGACACCGGAGTCAAGCAGCCGCCGTACTACCTGATGACCCAGTGGCCGGAGCAGGACGAGCCGCGGTTCCAGCTGACCTCGGCGGTGACGCCGGCCGGTCGGCAGAACCTGGCCGCGCTGATCTCCGGGTCGTACGTCGACGGGCAGCCGCAGCTGCAGGTGCTGGAGTTGCCGGATCAGACGGCGATCTCCGGCCCGGTGCAGGTTCACCAGCGGATGACCAACAACGCGGCGATCCGGCAGCAGCTGAACCTGTTGACGTCGAACCAGGCTCAGGTGCAGTACGGCAACCTGCTGTCGTTGCCGTTCGCCAACGGCATGCTCTACGTCGAGCCGGTGTACGTGAAGAGCAACCAGACCAACGCGTACCCGCTGTTGCAGCGGGTGCTGCTCTCCTACGGTGACGGTGGCTCGTACGTGGTGCTCGCCAACAGCGTGCAGGACGGCATCCGGCAGCTGATCGAGCAGGGCCAGGAGGGCGCCCCGCCACCGCCGGAGGAGGGCGAGGGCGAGGGCGAGGAGCCGGGCGGCACGCCGACCCCGACCCCGCCGACGGACCCGGGTCTGATCACGCCGGAGCTGCAGGCGGCGGCCGCCGAGGTCAGCGCCGCGATCGACGAGGCCCGCGCCGCGCAGGCCGCCGGGGACTTCCAGCGGTACGGCGAGGCGCTGGCCCGGCTGGACGCCGCGATGACGGCGTTCCAGGCGGCCCAGCAGGCGGCCGGGATCGGCGGTGCTGGTGCTCCACCGCCGTCCGCCGACCCCACACCGTCCGCCGACCCGACGCCGACGGGCTGACCGACGCCCCGCGCGCCCGCACTTCCCCCGACGATCTTGCACTTATCGAGAGGTTTTGTCCGATATGTCCAACGATAAGTGCAAGATCGTCGGGATCTTGGGGGTCGTTTTGCGGCGGGCCGACCGAGTGCGCTAAGGTTTACACATCGCCGCGGGGTGGAGCAGCTCGGTAGCTCGCTGGGCTCATAACCCAGAGGTCGCAGGTTCAAATCCTGTCCCCGCTACCACGGTGAACGGCCCGCCAGGGATTCCCTGGCGGGCCGTTTCGCATCCGGATGCCACCCGGGCTCGCCGGGACTCACCGGGACGCACCAGGGACCCAACCGGGCGGAAATCCGGCCCGCCCGGTCGGCCCGGCCCCGCAGCAGGGATCCGGGCCGACCGGCCCGCGATCAGCTTGCCGCCTCCCACGACCAGGTCTGGATCAACTGCGAGTCGTCCTGTTCGACCGTGAGCTGGTTGCCGACACCGTGATCGGACAGGTACAGGTCCTGTGGCACTCCGCCCACGACGGT
The DNA here is from genome assembly GCF_048060115.1 of Micromonospora sp. LOL_023. NCBI lineage: Bacteria > Bacillati > Actinomycetota > Actinomycetes > Micromonosporales > Micromonosporaceae > Micromonospora > Micromonospora sp. LOL_023. Next base: position 14,902 of record NZ_JBHMIM010000031.1, on the reverse strand, counting down.
ACGGTTCGCCAGCGTGAACGACAGCGACCCCTGATGCTCGCACCACAGATAGCCGTCGGTGTTGCCCCGGAAGCGGTGCAGCGCAACCGGTGCACCATCGGCGGGTATCCCAACCGGTGCGGCGGCCAGGTAGCCGCCCGCGTTGGCCAGGTAGGAGCAGTCCTGGCCTTCGGTCTGCCCAGCCGGGATGACGCTGAACCGTTGGTTGTCGCCGTCGTTCTCGGCGTACAGGATCGCCGGCGTGCCGTCCGCGCTGCCCCGACCGGAGATGTCGACCACCAGGTCGGTCTGCTCCGGTGGGAAGTGGTTGATCTCCCGCAGGTCGGACATGGACTCACTGGTCTGGAAGAACCAGCGTTGCTCGGCCGAGCCGTCCCAGTCCCGCCCGGCGACCGAGCGTGCGCCGGGCAGCGAGGTCAGCATCTGCCCGGTCACCATGTTGCGTAGCGTCCACGTCCCGTCGCCCTGATAGTCGGGCCGCCAGAACTGATCCGCCGCCTCGCTGGGCCAGTGCACCACCGGTGCGTTCGCCGCCCCCTGCGCCTGGCCCATGAAGTTGCGGGTGACCGCGTGAACCAGCCGGTAGTAGGACGGGAACTCCGCGCTCTCGTCCAACCACCACGGCTGCTCGAAACCCGAATGGAACGGTATGTCGAGGATGCCGTTGCCGGTGCCGAAAGGGTCGATGTCGGCGACATTGGTGGTGCCGGCGTTGCGCAGCACCGCGTTGCCGGGCGGGGTCGGCTGCGCCACGAGTTCCGGCGGCGAGGCAGCGGCCTCCAGGACCAGCCGGAACCGGGCCGGCAGATGATCCGACAACAGGACCTGCGACAGGGTCTCGGAGCCGGTGATCCGGGGTACGTTGCCGGTGTCCGGCACCACCGCGTAGTCGAGATACCGCTGTGGATCCGCGGTCGGGTGGGTTGGCGACGGCGGAGCGTGCACCCGGGACTGCCCGGCGGGCAGCGCGTTGGCCAGACTGTCCGGATCGCGGTTGAAGTCGCCCATCGCGACCCAGTCCAGTGGCTGGTTGCCCGGCCCGGCGGTGAGCATCCGCTGTCGGATCGCGCCGAGCAGTCCCGGCATGTCGTTTCCGTTGCCGGAGAAGCCGTGCACGGTGAAGAAGACCGTGCCGCCGACGTTCACGCCCAGCGCCGGCCGGCCGCCCATCGGCGAGGCGACCACGAAGATTCCGTCCGCTGGTACCTGGCTGCGGGAGGCGACGGCCAGATTGACCCGGCCCGGCCCGTTCACCGAGGTGTCCGTGTGCAACCAGTAGAGGTAGCCCTGGGGGCGGCGGGCGGTCCCGCCGAGGCGGTACTCCCGCACCGGCGGGAACATCCCGCCGGCCCGCTGGAAGTCGGCCTGCTGGTGGTCGGTCAGCAGCCCGGCACTGGGCGGTGGCGAACCGGCCTCCTGCAGGGCGATCACCGTGGCGCCGCCGGTCACGGCCAGCGGCAGGACGCCGTTGGCGTACTTGTCCTCGTACTCGCCGTCCTGGCCGCTCCAGCCGCCGGACGTGCCGGCGCCCTGCATGTTCCAGGTGGCCGCCTGGCGGACCTCCTCGACGCGGGGGTCGAGCTGACCGACGTTGGTCAGGAACAGCGACGGTTGACGGTACCCGGTGACGGCGACGACGCCCCGGCCGCCGGTGTAGTCGAGAGTCTCCCGACCCGACCAGTCGGGGATCACCGACCCGGCTGCGCTCAGATGGCGGAACTGGCCCGGGTGGGCCGGATCGGAGCCGAAGTGGTAGACCGTATCGGCCGGGTCGGTGGTGCCGGTCACCGAGTACGGCTCGTACGTGACGTACGGGCCGCCGGGAGTGAGTTGCTTGGACAGTTCGTTGTGGTAGAAGACGTTCTGCGGCCCGGCCGACCCGGACCATTTGATCGCCTTCGGTCCGGCCGCCCACCAGATCGGATACCAGGTGCCCTCGTCGATCTGGCCGCCCTCGCCGCCGCAGTTGGCGGTGCAGCTGCTCGAACTGTGCTCGTACGGCACCCGCACGGTGTTGGCCTCGAACAGGTTGTACCGTTCCCAGCCGCCGTGCAGGTTCAGGTCCGAGTCGAAGTCGTTACGAAACGCCACGTTTCCGCTGGCCGACCACTGGAAGGTGAAGTGCCGCAGGTTGCGGCTGGTGTTGTACGCGTACAGCGAGTCCCAGACGCGGCTGCCGCGCAGGTAGCCGTTGCCGCCCTTGCCCTTGTTCCAGGCCCCGTCGAAGGTGCTGTCCTCGATCTGCAGGTTGCGGGCGACCTCTGTGACAACCGGGTGGGATCCGGTCATCGTGCCGGACAGGCCGCGGACCCAGCTGTTGGCCGCCCACTTGAACAGCACCCCGTTCATGGCGTACTCGGGGGCGAGATTGCCGTAGTCGTGCACCGCGTCGGCCGGGTCGAGGGCGTAGTTGCCGCCGCCGAGCTTGGGCAGCCCGGTCATCTCCTGGGTGAAGGCGAAGTTCTCCAGCCCGACGCCCACGACCGCGGTCAGCGGGGTGACCTTGCTGGCGAACGGTGTCCCGGCCCCCAGCGGCGGTGAGCCGTCGGAGACCGAGTCGACCGGCAGGTCGAACTCCAGTGGCCGGTCCAGGGTGATCGTCCTGGCGGACGAGTCCACCCGGGTGGTCCGGAACATCTGCTGTCGCATGTGGAGGTCTTCCATCATGCCGGAGTGTTCGGCGTAGGTGACGCCCTGCTGTTCGTAGAAGTTGACGCTGTTGGCCGCGCCGACCCAGACGTAGCCGCCGGGGGAGAACTTGCTCATGTCGGTGTTGCCGGCCAGGTGGATGACGCTCTGCCCGGCGCGGGCGGAGAACCCCGGGTCGTCGCTGCGGCCGGTGAGTTTCTGCCCGGAGGCCCAGTGCTGGTTGACGGAGCCTTCGAACAGATCCTTGCGGTTGGTCGGCGCCGCCTGCCACTCGTCCTGGTAGCGGCTGGCCACCTCGCGGGTCTGCACCTTGAACAGCGCCCGGCCCGGCCAGATCCAGCCGCCCCTGCCGATGTCGTTGCCGCTGCCGTAGCTCATTCCGTTCGGTTCCCAGCGGCTGCCGTCGGCGCTGAGGGTGTCGTAGCGGGTGTCGGTGTTCGGCCGGAACACCACCTGGGTGCCGCCGGCACCGGCTCCCTTGCCGCGCAGTATCAGGAAGTTCGCGTCGACGTAGATCTGCCGGGACACGTCTATCCGGCCGGCCGGCAGGGTGATCAGTGACAGCCGGTGGAAGTTGGCCGATGGCGAGCACGCGTTCCGGATGTGGTCGATGGCGGCCTGCAGGCCGGCGCTGTCGTCGAGGCCGTCGTCGGCGACCACGTTGAACTCGCCGGCCAACCAGTTCGAGTCGAGGCGGCAGGCCGTGTCCGAGGTCGTCATGCGGTCGTCGGGCAGCGGCTGTCCACCCTGGTAGCCCACCCGCGACCAGTCGGGTAGTCCGTCTACGCCGCCGCGGATCCGGTTGGCCATGCTCAGGTCGGGTCGGCTGGTGGACTGAGAGCTGATCGCGGTCAGGTGAGCTGCGGTCGCCGGGTTGCCGGCCTCTGCCATCGGCGTCGAACTCCACGACGGACCGTGGAGTGCGGCCGCGAGTGCGGCGGCCAACAGCAAGCGGTGTGTCATCACCCGACCAGCCTCGTCCAGCAACTGGCGACCGGCCATCAGCGGCAGTGTCTATGTTCGCCATTTGTCGATCTGCTGGTGATTGCGGTCCGGTCCGTCGACTCGCGGATCTACTCGGTCTGCTCCCGTATCGTCTCGGCCGCGTCGAGCAGCTCGCCGATGGTGCGGGGCCTGCCGGCAGCGGCGTCGGCCGCCGCCGTACCGGTGTCGGCCCGGAACCGTTGTCGCAGCTCGGCGGTGGCGGTTCGCGCGTCGCCGGTGAGCAGCCGGATCAGGGTGGCGTCCTTGTCGGCGGCCGGCAGCGCGGCTACCCAGGCGGCCAGAGCCGCCGGATCGTCGGCGTCCGGCCCGCTGCCCGATCCAATGGGCGGGCTGGCCTGCGCGGCGGCGGCGACCAGGTGCGGGTCGATCCGCAGGAAGTCGACGAAGCCCTGCAACGCGCCGGTCAGGTCGGCGAGCCCGGCCGGCACCGGTGGCTCGGTTGCCTCGTCGCCGAACTCGCCGCCTTGGATCTGCAGCAGCCAGGCGAGGTAGAGCGCCCGGTGGTCCCCGGCGGCCAGGTGCTCGCGGATCGACACCATCGGGCCGAGCAGGCCTTCGCCGCTGTGCTCGAAGTCCTCGTCCTCCTCCTCGCTGGAGAAGTTGAGGATCAGGTGTTCGTCGGCCTGGTACGCCTCGGCCGGCTCGGCCCAGCAGTACTGCTGCGCGGTTTCCAGATCGAGCAGCTGCAGCGGGAGCCGGAGCACGAGCTGCCGGGTGCCCCAGTTGGCGAGGTAGAGGTGCGCGTCGAAGTATTCCTCGACCATGGCGAGCGGGTCGCCTTTGAAGTCGCCCCAGTCGTACGTGTTGGTGAAGCTGGTATGGGTGATCTCTGCGCGGGTCGACATCTCGCGGAGCTCGTCCATCTGCTTACCGTCGAGCGGCCGGTCGATGGCCAGGAATTCGTAGTACTGATACTCACTCACCCGGCCATCATTCACCCGGCCATCACCGATCGTCGTCCGGGGTCGCCGGTGACTCGCCGGTCGGCGGCTGCCGCCGCCACACCGTCGCGGCGGATCGGGCCGAAGCGGTACGGATTGAGGGTCGCCAGAGGATAGCGGTACGTCGAGAAGCGCGGCTATGCTCTGGCGTTCTGCACCGGATCATACCCCTGTGGAGAGTTGTGGATCATCAGCGTGTTCGTCGGCTTGCCAAGCAGTCTGCCAACTTCGGGTTCCTTGTGGATCATGAACTGCTGGTCTGGTACGGCGTGGGCACCGAGTCGCTGATCTACGTGGACGCCCAGGCGTCAATGTTCAAGGCACGGGCCTTCGGCGACACCCTCGCCCGTGAGCTGGTCAATCGCACCGGCACCCGGACGGAGAGCGACAGCTTCTTCCACCAGGTGCGGGCGCTCAACGCGGCCGGCGTCCTCACTCCGAAGATCCACGAGGCGTTCACCCGGCTGCGCAAGGTCGGCAACCAGGCCGTCCACGACCACCTCGACCAGGTACGGACCGCGCTGGAGCTGCTGCGCGACTGCTTCGAGCTGGGTGTGTGGTTCCACCGGGCGTTGACCGACGACCGCCGCCCGATCGGTTTCGTGCCGCCCAGCCCACCACGGCAGCAGGTGCCGCGGCACATCGTCGACGGTCTGCGGGCCGAGCTGGACCGCTACCGCCAGGAGCTGGCCGAGGCGAAACTGCTGCTCCACGGGCAGCCGTCGGTGGCGGCAGCGCAGGCAGCGGCGCGGGCCGCCGCCGACCGGGCGGTCACCGAATCGGCGGCCCGCCGGACCGTCGCCGCCGAGCTGGTCGCCGACCTGGAGCCGCAGATGACCGCGGCCAGTCAGGAGTTCGCCGCCCGCAAACCGGCGAAGGTGTCGGCGGCCAAGCGCGAGGACTTCATCAGCCGCGCCCGGCGCGCCTCGGCCGAGCCGCTCAACGAGGTGCAGACCCGGGCCGAGATCGACCGGCAGCTCACCGCCGCCGGCTGGCAGGTCCAGGACGAAACCCAGATCAACCTGTACGCGGGGGACAGCGGCGTCGCCGGGGTCGCCGTACGGGAGGTGACCCTGGCGACCGGTCGGGCCGACTACCTGCTCTACGTACAGCAGAAACTGGTCGGGGTGGTCGAAGCCAAGCGGGAAGGCACCGCGCCGCGCGGGGTGGAGGCGCAGCTGGACCGCTACCTGCACGGGTTGACCGCCGCGCAGCGGATGTCGGCGTGGCGGCGGGACGCGCCGCTGCCGTTCGGCTACGTCGCCACCGGCACCGAGACGGCGTTCGTCAACCTGCTCGACCCGCAGCCGCGTACCCGGGAGGTGTTCGCCTTTCACCGGCCGCAGACCCTCGCGCGGTGGATGCGCGAGGCCGACGACGACCCGGCGGCGCCGACGCTGCGCGCCCGGCTGCGGCAGCTGCCGCCACTGCCGGAGCAGGGGCTGCGGCGGGCCCAGATCGACGCGGTACGCGGCCTCGAAGGGGCCCTGGCCGCCGACCGCCCCCGGTCGCTGATCCAGATGGCGACCGGTGCGGGGAAGACGTTCATGGCGGTGACCAGCAGCTACCGGCTGCTGCACCACGCCAAGGCGACCCGAGTGCTGTTCCTGGTCGACCGCAACAACCTGGGCCGGCAGACACTGCGCGAGTACGCCGGCTACGCCACGCCGGGCGACGGGCGCAAGTTCACCGAGCTGTTCAACGTGGACCGGCTGACCGGGTCGGGCATGCTCGACTCGTCGGCGGTGGTGATCTCCACGATCCAGCGGCTGTACGGCGCGCTGTGCGGCCGGGAGCTGCCGGACGCCGACGTCGACGACCAGGCGTACGACAGCTATGAGCTGGACGAACCGGCGCAGGTCGCCTACAACCCGGCCATCCCGCCGGAAGCGTTCGATCTGATCATCGTGGACGAATGCCACCGGTCGATCTACGGCAAGTGGCGGGCGGTGCTGGAGTACTTCGACGCGTTCATGGTCGGGCTGACCGCCACGCCGGTGAAGCAGACCCTCGGCTTCTTCCAGCAGAACCTGGTCTCGGAGTACACCTACGAGCAGGCCGTCGCCGACGGGGTCAACGTCGACTTCGACGTCTACCGGATCCGCACGGAGATCACCGACGCCGGAGCGACCATCGAGGCCCGGACGGTGGTGCCGTTGCGTGACCGGCGTACCCGCGCCGAGCGCTACCAGGAGCTGGAGGAGGACTTCAGCTACGCAGGCTCCGACGTCGGCCGGTCGGTGATTTCGAAGGGGCAGCTGAAGCTGGTGCTGGAAACCTTCCGGGACCGGCTGTTCACCGAGATCTTCCCCGGCCGTACGACCGTCCCCAAGACGTTGATCTTCGCCCGGGACGACAACCACGCCGAAGAGATCGTCAAGATGGTCCGGCTGGTCTTCGACCGGAGCAACGACTTCGCCACCAAGATCACGTACGCGTCGAAGCGCACCGGTGACAACCCCGACGACCTGATCCAGGCGCTACGCAACAGCCCCGAGCTGCGGATCGCCGTCACCGTCGACATGATCGCCACCGGCACCGACGTCCGGCCGCTGGAATGCCTGCTGTTCCTGCGGCAGGTGCGCACCGCCACCTACTTCGAGCAGATGAAAGGCCGGGGCGCCCGCACCATCGACCCCGCGTCTTTCCAGTCCGTCACCCCGGACGCCCAGGTCAAGAAGCGGTTCGTCATCGTCGACGCGGTCGGCGTCACCGAACAGGAGCTGGACGAGGCGGTGCCGCTGCACCGGCGCACCGAAGCGCAGATCTCGCTGAAGGAACTGCTCGGCAAGGCCGGCACCCTCACCGCCGACGCCGACGAGGTCGCGACCCTGGCCGCCCGGCTGGCCCGACTCGACCGCCAACTCACCGACGACGAACGCGCCGAACTGACCGACCTCGCCGACGGCCAACCCCTGGCCGCGATCGCCCGCCGACTCACCGACGCCGTCGCCCCCGAATCGCTCATCCCCGCCCACGCCGCCGGCCCCGACGCTGTCCGCGACCTGCTCGCCGAAGCCCTCCGGCCGCTCGCCGCCGCACCGCAGCTGCGGCAACGCATCCTGGAGATCCGCCGCGCCCACGACATCACCATCGACGAGGTCAACCGGGACACCCTGCTGTCCGCCGCCGGAGTGCCGGCCGCCGAACGCGCCCAGAAGGTCGTCCACAGCTGGCACGCCTACCTGGAGGAACACCGCGACGAGATCACCGCGTTGCAGGTCTTCTTCGACGGCAAAGGCCGGGTCGACTTCGACCAGCTCAAAGAGCTGGCCGCGCGGATATCGCGGCCCCCGCAGGCGTGGACCCCGGACCGGCTGTGGGAGGCGTACGTGCAGCTCGGCCGCACCGCCGAAGCTCCCGGCGACCGAGGCGTCACCGACCTGATCACCCTGGTCCGCTACGAGCTGGGCGTCGACCAGGAGTTGCGCCCCTACCGGTCGGTCGTCGAAGAACGCTTCACCGGGTGGCTGCTGCGCCAGGAACAGGCCGGCACCGCCTTCACCCCCGAACAACTCTGGTGGCTGGAAAGGATCAAGAACGTGATAGCGGTGAGTGTTGCAGTCACCCCCGACGACCTGGACGGTGCCCCGTTCACCGAACGCGGCGGCATCGACGGCTACGTCCAGACCTTCGGTGCCCAGGCCGAACCCCTCATCACCGAACTCAACCAGGAACTGACCGCATGAGCGACCTACCCCCCGGCTGGGAATGGGCCAAGCTGCGGGACATCGTCACCCGGATCGAGGCGGGCAAGTCGTTCACCTGTGACCCTCGGCCGGCACGGGACAACGAGTGGGGCGTCATCAAGGTGAGCGCCATGACCTGGGGAGAGTTCCGTGAATCGGAGAACAAGGCCGTGCCAGATGGCCGGGGGATCGACCCACGCCACGAGATCGCGCCAGGAGACCTGCTCGTCAGCCGAGCAAACACCGTGGAGTACGTGGGAGCGCCGGTGCTCGTGCGCACCTGTCGGCCACGTCTGCTGCTCAGCGACAAGAGCCTCCGACTGGTCGTCGCGGATGAAGTTGACCGGAAGTGGTTGCTGCATGCACTCTCCTCGCCGAGTATCCGACGTCAAATCTCTCATCGATCCACTGGCCAGCAGGAGTCGATGCGAAACGTCTCTCAACAGGCACTACTGGACATGGACATCCCAGTCCCGCCGCTCGCCGAGCAGCGCCGCATCGTTGCCGATTTGGAGATCCACTTGGCGAATCTCGATGCTGCGGCCGCAGGTGTTGCGAAGGCTGCCGCAAGACTATCTGGTTGGCGCAATGTCCTCGCCAACTATGCGATAGGCGGGGGGCCTAAGACAAGGTCTGCCGCGCTCGACGAAAGTTGGATTTCTACCTCGATTGGGGACATCGCCGATGTTGGCACTGGGGCAACGCCGCTGAGGTCACGACGCGACTATTACGAGGGTGGAACGGTCCCCTGGGTCACGAGTTCGGCCGCTAACAGGCCCCACGTCGACAGCGCTGATGAGTTCATCACAGAGAAGGCGTTGTCTGAAACCTCGGTGAAGCTGTGGCCACCTGGCACGCTTCTCGTCGCGATGTATGGGGAGGGAAAGACACGGGGGCGATGCTCCGAGCTGCGGATTTCGGCCACGACGAATCAGGCATGTGCTGCAATCGTGATGCGTCCTGAGTATGAATGGCGACGGCCTTGGGTGAAGCTGGTGCTGCGGGCTCGCTATGGCGAAAACCGGAAGCTGGCCGCTGGTGGCGTTCAGCCTAATCTGAACCTCGGCATGATTCGTGCGATGCAGATTCCCTTACCGCCTCAGGACCAGCAAGACAGGTTTCTGCAGGAATTTGAGAGACAGGACAGCGTCGGAGCTGCTCTTGAGCAGAAGCTACGGGTGGTCGCTGCCAGAGCGCGCGTACTGAGGACTGCGTTGCTGGCGGAGGCGTTTGCGGGGCGGTTGGTGGAGCAGGAGCCAGCGGATGAGCCGGCGTCGGAGCTGCTGGCGCGCATTCGGGCGCAACGGGTGGTGGTGCCGAAGCAGCGGGGTCGGCGTACGGCCAAGGAGCTGGCAGCGCCCGCGACCAGGGCGATTGGGACCGATTTTCAGCAGGGAGAGTTGCCGCTGTGAGCAACGTGGATTCGCGCCGGCTGGTGCAGAAGCTGTGGAACTACTGCGACGTACTGCGCGACGACGGGGTCTCCACGATCGACTACGTGGAGCAGCTGACGTACCTGCTGTTCCTGAAGATGGCCGACGAGCGGGCCAACCGTGCGCTCAAGGCGGAGCAGATCGTGCCGGCGGAGCTGAGCTGGCAGACGCTGCTCGACAGCGACGGTGTCCGGCTGGAAGTGCAGTACCGCAACATCCTGAGCGGGCTCGGGCAGGAGTCCGGCACGCTCGGCACGATCTTCCGCAAGGCGCAGAACAAGATCCAGGACCCGGCGAAGCTCAAGAAGCTGATCGTCGACCTGATCGACAAGGAGCAGTGGTCGCAGGCCGGCGTCGACGTGAAGGGCGACGCCTACGAGGAGCTGCTGGCCAAGGGCGCGGAGGATGCCAAGTCGGGTGCCGGGCAGTACTTCACGCCGCGTGCGCTGATCGAGGCGATCGTCGACTGCGTGCAGCCGACCCCAGGCGACACGATCACCGACCCGGCGTGCGGCACCGGCGGGTTCCTGCTGTCGGCGTACGACTACATCCAGCGGCACCACGGCGACAGTCTGACCCGCGACCAAGCCCGGCACCTCGCCAACGGTGGGATCACCGGCACCGAGCTGGTCGACGGCACCGCACGGCTCGCGGCCATGAACATGCTGCTGCACGGCATCGGTACGCCGAGCGGCCCGTCGCTGATCGACGTCCGCGACTCGCTCGGGCGCGAGCCGGACGGCAAGGTCAGCCTGGTGCTGGCCAACCCGCCGTTCGGGCGCAGTTCGTCGATCCGCATGATCAGCGGGGACGGGCGGGCCAGCCGCGAGGATCGGGAGATCGAGCGCGCCGATTTCTGGGCAACGACGTCGAACAAGCAGCTCAACTTCGTGCAGCACATCGCCTCGATGCTGGAGATCGACGGGCGGGCCGCAGTTGTGCTGCCTGACAACGTGCTCTTCGAAGGCGGGGCGGGGGAGACGATCCGGCGGCGGCTGCTCAAGCAGTACGACCTGCACACAATGCTGCGGCTGCCGACCGGCATCTTCTACGCCGGTGGGGTCAAGGCCAACGTGCTGTTCTTCGAGCGCAAGCGTGCCCGCGAGGAGCCGTGGACCAGCAAGCTCTGGGTGTACGACTTCCGGACCAACCAGCACTTTACGCTCAAGCAGAATCCGCTGCGCCGGGAGCATCTGCAGGAGTTCGTCGACTGCTACCTGCCGGGCAAGGACCGGGCCGAGCGGGTGGAGAGCGAGCGGTTTCGGGCGTACGACTACGACGAGCTGCTGAGCCGGGACAAGGTCAACCTGGATATCACCTGGCTGAAGGACGCCTCGCTGGAGGACGCTGACGCGCTGCTGCCACCCGAGGGCATTGCCCAGGAGATCGTCGAAGACCTACAAGCCGCCCTACGCGAGTTCGCCGCCATCGCCGAAGCGTTATCCATTCGGTCAGATTCCAAAGCCGGTGAACAGAGGGGCCGGGGGTAGTGAGCGTACGTTTTATGCTTCCATCGTTGTAGCTGACGGAATCTTGATCGTCGGCGTAGTCGGCTTCTAACGATTGACGTCGGAACCCGATTTGTGGGTCGGCAAGTGTTCGAATTACCGAGAGGTGTGAAGCAGATTGAATGCGCAGGTGCAGGCATTCCTGGATGAGGCAAAGCAAAATTCGCGCACGCAACCACTCCGGATATCTGTTAGGCGGTTGCTGAGCTACTGGAATGCAAAGCGTCGCGGTTATTGGATCGTTGAGCAGATTCAGGAAGACCTCAATGGGGTCGGCCTGACCACGAATCCGCTATTCGATGATGTGTGGATCGATTCATATGTGGAGATTGTGCCTGTTGAGGTCGAAAGTCCGGGTATCAACTTGTCAGTTGCTGAAGTTTCTCCTGTATCGGAAGAATCTGGCGAGGATGACGTCTACCTTAGGGTCGGAAGCCTAAGCTCGGCCAATTCTGGCGTCGTGTCCGTTTCGCCCCACGATACCGTGAGGCGGGCGCAGTCGCTGATGCTTCGGCATGACTACTCGCAGCTGGCCGTCCTGTCTGGCGAGAGAGATCTGCGCGGTGCCGTCAGCTGGGAATCCATCGCGCAGGCAGCAATTCGCAACTGAGACCTTACTCTGTCTGCTGTTACTCAGCAGCCCGAGATTGTTCGCGAGGAAGATGACCTTCTTGCGCAGATTCCAAGGATCATATCAGCAAACTTCGTATTCGTGCAGGCGCATGATAAGCGAATCATTGGCATCGTTACGACGGCGGATATTAGTAAAGAATTTGCGCAGACGGCCAATCCGTTCTTTGTCATAGGTGAGATTGAGAGAAGATTGCGAAGGATTCTGGATGCAACATTCTCGGCTGATGAGCTGGCGAGCGTCCGTGATTCTACAGATACTAAGAGGGTCGTCAGGAAGGCCGATCATCTTACCTTTGGTGAATACGTGCGCATTCTTGAAAACCCAGGAAACTGGGATAAGCTCAAGTGGAACCTTGACAGGCGGACCTTCATAGAGGCGTTGCATGAGGTCCGCATCCTTCGAAATGAGGTCATGCACTTTAGCCCGGATCCGCTTGACGAGGATGCCGTCGCGATATTGCGGAATTTCGCACAGTGGTTGCGCAAGATTTCGCCTCGCTGAGGCTGACGATTCTCCTTCACTACCAGAGGAGTGGTTTGCGGTTGTAGAAGAGCTGGCCGGTGGGTCCGTCGTCGGGGAGTGTCGCCAGCCAGGTGAAGGTGTCGGCTGCTTCGTCGGGGGTGTGGTTGGCCTTGCCATAGGTGAGGCGGGTGTCGACCTTCCCCGGCGATGCGGTGTTAACGAGGATGTTGTGCTCGTTTAGCTCTGCCGCGAGGATTTGGGTGAGCGCGTTGACGCCGGCTTTGGAGACTCGGTAGGAGACGCTGCCGGTGCCCATCTCGACTGAGGTGCCCATGTGGCTGGTGACGTTGACGATAGGGCCGTATCCGTTTCGCTTCATCTCGGGGATGACGGCGGTGCAGCAGCGCCAGGTGCCTACGAGGTTGGCGTTGAGGGTTGCGGCGACCTTCTCCATGTCTGCCGCGCTGGCGGCCTGGCTGGCCTCGGTCGATGGCGATGGCGGCGTTGTTGACCAGGACATCGAGCCGGCCGTACTGGTAGCCGACGTCTGCCATGGCGCGGGCGACGCTGGCTGGGTCGATGATGTCGAGCTGGTGACCCGAGACCGACAGGCCGAGCCCGGCCAACTCGGCGGCGGTCCGCTCCGCGGCTTCCTCACTTCTTGCGGTGACCACGACGTGGAGGCCGGCCTGGGCGAGCTGCTGGGCGATTGCTCGGCCGAGCCCTCGGTTGCTCCGGTGACCACCGCAACGCGCTGGAGTGCCGAGGCTGCGCCGACATCTGCTGCTGCCTGCGTGGCCTGAGGACTGCTACCGGTGGGTTGGTCAGTCACGGTGGGCGCCAGGAGGCCAGATGACGGTCACGGGGACGCCATGAGACTTGGCGTAGGCGACGACGTCGGCGGTGCCACCGTAAGCTCGGGCGGGCATGCCGTCCCAAATGGCGAAGAGCCGATCCGACTGGTCGACCATCAACTCGCTTGCGGCCATGTGGGCATCCGAGTTGGAGATGCGGTAGTCGCAGCGGTGGACAGCGGCGGCCTGGCTGATCAACTTGTCGTACGCGGCGTGGGCGTGTTCGGGCAGGCCGTCGCGGTACTGCTGGGCGGGGACGACAACTTCAAGCTGACCGCCGTGCCGGAGCACCGCCTCGGCGAAGAGCTGATCTGCCCCGTCAGCGAGGCAGGTGACGCCAACGAGGTCGCCGGCCAAGCGCGCGAGTTGCGCATCGAGGGCTCGCACGACAAGGCCGCTGACCTCGTCGCTGAGCCCTCGATGTCCGGTGATGGCTATCCGCACTGGATGCCAGGTCAGTGCTTAGAGCTGACCTCAGCGATGAACGACTGCCAGGCGGCCGGCACGAAGGTCAGGGTGCCGCTGTCGCGGTCCTTGCTGTCGCGAACGAGCACGCGACCAGGGACGTTGTCGGCGACTTCCACACACTCGCCGCCGTTGCTGCTGCTACGGGAGGACGTACGCCAGATCGGGTCAACTGTGTTCATCGAACATCCTTTGGATCAGGTCTCGTGACTGCCGGCCGGACAGGGCTACATCGCTAACATTCTCCCACAACTTCTCCAGCCTCCCCACCTCGCGAGCGGTGGAGATGATCCGCCCGGCGAGTTGGTCGTCGAGATAGCCGACGCGGTCGTCATTGACCAGGGTCGCGACGATGAACGCGCCGGCCTGGCCAGCGTGTAGGCCGACGGAGAAGGGGATTATCCGCACGAGGACGTTCGGTCGGTGGCCGATGTCGACCAGGTGCGCAAGCTGGTCTTTCATGATCGATGGGTCGCCGTAACGTAGGGCGGGCTCGCCGATGATCGCGGTCAACGTCACCGGGTCGGCTCGGTCGAGCGTGGCAGCTTTTCGTTCCATCCGCTCGCGGGTCATCTCCTCGATCTGCAATTCGGTGTGCGCACCTGCGGTGATGATCGCTCGGGCGTACTCCTCGGTCTGGAGCAATCCGGGGATGACCAGCGGCTGGTGCATCCGCAGGAGGGTCGCCCGCTCCTCGTTCTCCGTCCAAGGACGCAGCCCAGGGGCGACAGCCTCCCCGCGCGCCTCCTCGGCGAGCTCCCGCATCTCCCGTCCGGTGCCCAGAACCTTGTCAAGACCATCGGCGATGTCGAGCGGCGGGATCGACTTGCCGGACTCGTAGTTTCCGATCTGTGATCCGCTAATAGGGATCTTGGCTCCGAGAGCGTCTTGTGACATGCCTTGAGCCATGCGTTGTCGGCGAAGCGCGTGTCGAAACTCGTTCGTGTCAGGCAACTTGACGCTCCCAGAGTTAGTGGTTGGTGAGTGCCCACCCGACATCTTCCGCCGGTTTACCTCTCCCGTCCAGGGTGGAATCAGGTTCTCGATTCGAATTGGGGAGGGACGAATGTTGACCTTGGTAGGAGTCGTGTTGGCGGCGCTGGGTGGGTTGTGCGTCGGCTTCTTCACGTTCCGGTTGAAGCAGCGGTGGTGTCCGAGGTGTGGGGCGACGTTGCGGTGTCCGGATTGTGCCACGGCCCCGGCGTTGTTCCGGCTTGAGAGGTTCTGTCCGTGTTGAGAACCGGACACGAGGCGAGTTGCGG
>NZ_JBHMIM010000030.1:0-81120 GCF_048060115.1 Micromonospora sp. LOL_023 | reverse complement strand
CCCAACCCCGCCCGGGTCGACCCACCGACACCGGGCCACCCCCGCACACCCAAAACCCGCCGTGGTACAGGTGATTTACCGGTCAGATCGTCGGGCAGGGGTGGGGGGTCACGGGGCGTGGAAGTCGGCGATGAACGCCTCGGTCCGCTCGGCAGGTGCCGGGCGGGCCAGGGCGTAGCCCTGACCGAACCGGCAACCGGCGGCCTGGGCCTGACCCACCTGTCGGGTCGTCTCCAGGCCCTCCACGATGATCTGCAGGCCGAACCGCCGGCCGAGGTCCGCCACCACGTCCAGCATCGGACGGACCGGATCGGTCCCGCCGGTCGAATCGGTCACCAGTGAACGGTCGATCTTGACGATGTCCAACGGCAGCCGGCGCAGCTGCCCGATTGAGGCCTGCCCGGCACCGAAGTCGTCCAGGGCGATCCGAATCCCACACGTCCGCAACTGTGCCAGCCGCACGATGATCCCCTGCTGCTCGTCTGCGGCGAGCGAGTCGGCCACCTCCACGATCAGCCGCTCCGGTGCAACTCCGTGGACCTCCAGCAGCGCTACCAGATCCGCGACGAAGTCCGGCTCGGCCAACTCGGTCGGCGAGACGTTCACCGCCAGCCACAGGTCGTGGCCCTCACGCGACCAGGACGCCAGCTGCCGCAGGGCCGCCGCCCGCGACCACCGGCCGAGGTGCACCAGCAGCGACAGGTCCCTGGCCACCGCGAGCACCTCGGCCGGCAGCACCGTGCCCAGCACCGGGCTGCGCCAGCGCAGCAACGCCTCGACGCCCACCGGTTGCCCGTCGGTCAGGTCGACGATCGGCTGGTAGGCGATGTCCAGCTCGCCACGTTCCACCGCACCGGGCAGTTCTCTTTCCAGGTCCAGCCGGCGGACCAGCTGCTCCTCCAGATAGGAGTCGTACCACTCCAACCGGTTGCGGCCGAGCTGCCGGGCCCGCCGACGGGCCAGATCCGCCCGACGCAGTACGGCATCGACCCCGTCGGCGCCGTCGATGTCGGCCATCCCGATGCTCGCCTGCAGGTGGACCACCACGCCGGGCAGCTGGCACGGCTCACGCAACGCCGACAGCATCCGCGCGCCGGTGCCGTACGCGAGCATCGGACCGGCGACGGTGATCACCGCGAACTCGTCCCCGCCAAGCCGGGCCACCACGTCGTCCGGCTCCACCGTGTCGCGCAGCCGGCGCCCTGCCTCGATCAGTACCGCGTCGCCGGTCTCCCGACCGTACTGCTCGTTGACAGCGGTGAGCCCGTGCAGATCGGCGATCAGCAGGGCGCCGGTGTGCCCCGGCAGATCCCCGAGGTCGGCGAGCTGACGCATCAGCTCCCGACGGTTGGCCAACCCGGTCAACTGGTCGGTGAACCCGAGCTTGTGCAACCGCCGCTCCAGATGCACCCGCTCGCCGACGTCACGCACGTGCACGACGAGCGCACCGACCTCCGGGACCTCCCGCTGGTCGGCGATGGTGGACTCGGTGTCGCGCCAGCGGCCATGGCCGTCGCGCAGCCGGGCGGTGACCAGCGGCGTACGCCAGGACGGCGCCAGCCGCGCGGTCGACGCCGCGGTCAACGCCAGCGCCACCTCGGAGCCGTCCTCCGGATGCATCAGGTCGGTGAACGGCCGGCCCAGCACGTCGGCGTCGGCCAGCCCGAACAGCCGGGCCGCGGCCGAGGACTGCCAACGCACCCGCAGGTCGTCGTCGAGGATGAGGGTGAGGTCGTTGCCGCCGGAGACCAACGAACGGAAATGCGCCTCCTGTACCGACAGCCGCCGGGCGTACGCCCGCACGTCCGCCGCGGCCATCACCTCCCGGACCACCAACGTCGGGATCACCGCCAGACCGAGCAGGACCGACGTCCGGTCGAAGGCCCCCACCACCGCCAGGTGGTAACCGGCGGCCGCGGTCGCCACCACCGCCGGCACCGTCAACAACGGGTACGCCGAGATCCGGCCCCGCGACGGGGTGGCCGGCAGCGGGCCGGTGCGCCGGGCGCGCCGGGCACCGACGGCCATCAGCATCGTCCCAGCGATCACCGGCGCGGCCGCCGGGCACCAGGTCCACGATGGCGTTTCGTACGCGAAGCAGGTCAGCCACCCGGTCAGGCCGACAGCGACCACGATTGCTCCGCTGCCACAGAACAGCATCGACGTACGCTGGCCGCGCACACTCAGTACGGTGACGACGACGACCGACCCGGTGCCGATCACGCCGACTCCGGCGATCAGGACGGCCGACGGCAGGTTACCGGCCGGAAGCAGCAGCCAGGCGGCGAAGGCCAGGCTGATCCCCAGGCTCAGCCCGTCCACCAGATGCCGCAGTCGCAACGCCCAGGTGTCGGCGGCACCGGGTAGCAGCAGGATCGCGACCAGCTGACCGAGCAGCGTGCCGATGAGTCCGGCCAGCGCCAGTTCCAGACGTACCGCCGATGGGGCGAAGGTCGCCGCGCAGAACATGCCGGCGCCGGCGACGGCCGCCAGGGCGAGGAGCCCGCCGCCCCGGCAGTCCTGAACGCCGCCGGTGCGGGCGTGCCCGGCCGACGCTGTCCGGACCAGCCGCCAGGCTGGTCCGCCGACGCCGAACAGGACCGCGCCCAGTACCGCCATCGGGGGCGCGAGCAGCCCGGCACCCCCGCCGGTGAGCAGCACCGCGCAGAGCAGGACCAGGACGGGCAGCGTCGATCGGACCGCTGGTGCCCGGTGTGGCCGGGGTCGTGAGTCGATGTGACGTGGATGGGGGAATGCCTCGGGCACGGCGGCCGTCGCCTTCACGGAAGGGGTCAGGGGGTATCGGACGACGCTCAAGTCAGCACCGCCCGTGCCGGACACAACGAGGCACCCCGGCATCCGGTTACGGGTCGATCCGCCGCTGATGTCGTCAGGGCGAGAGCTGCGACGGCCGTCTCCCGAACGTGCCCGCGCGGATCGCCGACCGCCGGCGCACCTGCCGGGTGGGATCGACCGGTGGGATGTCAGGATTGTCGGATGAGCCGCAAGGTAACTGTCCGGTACCGGCCGCACCAGGCGATCATGTTGGCGGCGGTCATCGCCTTCGTCGGCTCGCTGCCACTGGCCAGCGTCCGCTGGTACCTGCTGCCGATCCTGCTACTGCCACTCGCGATCGCGATCTGGGCGGTCCGGGCCGGTACCGACGTCGACAGCGCCGGAATCCAGGTTCGGGCGTTGATCGGGCAGCGCCGGATCCCCTGGTCACGCGTTGCCGAGCTGGGTACCGACCATCGCGGGCGGGCGGTGGCCCGGCTCACCGACGGCGCCCAGGTGGCACTTCCCGCCGTACGCGCCGGTGACCTGCCCCGGTTGATCGAGGCAAGCGGGCAGCCGCTGGACCCGCAGCCGGCCGATCAGCAGAAGCCGGCTGCTCAGTAGCCGTCGGTCACCACGTTGTCGAGTGGTTCACCTCGGACGAATCGGCTGATCTGCCGCCCGGCGAGCCGGTAGGCGCGGGCGCGCAGGCCGCGTACTGATCCGGCGATGTGCGGGCTGATCACCACGTTCGGCAGCAACCATAGTGGATGATCAGCCGGTAGCGGCTCGGGGTCGGTCACGTCCAGCACGGCACGGATCCGGCCGTTGGCCAGCTCAGCGACCAACGCGTCGGTGTCGACCACCGCGCCACGAGCGGCATTGACCAGTAGCGTCCCGTCGCGCATCGCGGCCAGCGTCGCCCCGTCGACCATGCCCCTGGTCTGCGGGGTGAGCGGCACGATCAGCACCACGATGTCGGCCCATGGCAGCAGGTCGGGCAGCTCACTGACCGCGTGTACGCCGTCCGCCGGACGGGCGGTCCGGGCGACCAGGGTGAACTCCACCTCGAACGGGGTCAGCCGGGCGCGCAGCGCGTCGCCGATCGAGCCGGCACCGACGATGAGGACCCGCTTGCCGGCCAGCTCGTCGGTCGGGGCGAACCGGTCGTAGGACCATTCCCGCCGGTCCTGCGCCCGGATGAACCCGGCGAAGTCCCGTACGTGGGTCAGGATCGCGGTCGCGATCCACTCCGCGGTCGACGAGTCGTGCACGCCACGCGCGTCACAGAGGGTGACCCGCTCGGGCAGCCGCCCGACCCAGGTGTCCGCACCGGCGCTGAGCAGTTGCACCACGTCGAGGTCCGACATCCTGCCGACAAGTTCCGTCGTCCCGGGATGGGACAGGAACGGGGGCACCCAGAAGCGGACGTCGGCCGGGTCCGACGGCAGTTGCCTGGCGTCGACCGCGACCTCGACCGTCACCTCGTCGGGCAGCACGCCGAGCAGTTCCCGACCTTGCTCGTGGGGAATCCAGACCTTCACCGGTCCGACGATAGCGGGGTATCCCGGTTAAGCTAGTTTTCGTCCCATGTGTGGGGATGAGGTAACGGCCGGCAGCCGGATTCGGGCGATGTCCGCTGATGATGCCGCTGCGGTGCTCGACATCTACCAGGCGGGACTGGACACCGGACTGGCCAGCTTCGAGACGACCGCGCCGGGCTGGGCCGCGTTCGACGCCGGTCGGCTACCGCAGCACCGCTGGGTGGCGACCGGCGACGACGGCGCGGTGCTCGGCTGGGCTGCGGTCAGCCCGGTCTCCACCCGGCCGGTGTACGCCGGGGTCGTCGAACACTCGGTCTACGTCTCGCCGGCCGCGCACGGCCGCCGGGTGGGTACCCGGCTGCTCGACGCGTTGATCTCGTCCACCGAGGCGGCCGGAATCTGGACCGTGCAGGCCGGGATCTTCCCGGAGAACTCCGCGAGCCTGGCGTTGCACGCCCGCGCCGGGTTCCGCACCGTGGGCACCCGCCAGCGGATCGGCCGCCGCGACGGCCGGTGGCGTGACGTGGTGCTGCTGGAGCGGCGCAGCCCAGTGGTGCACTGATCCGGGATCGGACCGGTCGCACCGCTGCCGGCGTGGGCGGCCACGCGTCGCCGGCTCAGGCCGGCTCCTGAACCGCGTGGCTCAGGCCGGCTCGTAGGTCATGCAGTCGGCCATATCCCGGCTCGGCCCGACCCGGATCGACGGCGCCCGGCACTCCAGCTCGGCGTTGAACCGGCAGTCGGCCCGCTTGCAGGCTCCGACCTGGGCGATCACCGCGTCGAGGCCGCCCTTGGTGGAGATGTCGAAGAAGGTGCTGCAGCTGGCGCTGTCCGCCTCGCTGCCAATGGTGATGGCGAAGGCGTGGCAACCTTCGTGCTGGTTGTACGCGCATTCGACGGCGGTGCACTCCTGCACCCGCGGCATCTCCATCGTCGCGGTCATGGTGATCCTCCTCGATCGGCAACATCGGTGTCGGCGACGGGCTCCGCCGCCATGCGGAAACTGTATTCCGAATAGCGGATTTAGTAGGCTTTTATTCAATTTGTACGATTTTGGATATGCTTACCTAACTTTTCGATGGGATGGCGTTCCGTGCGGACCCGCCTCGGCGGACTAGTCTGTTGCGAGTGAACGCTCGCCCCCCGTACCGCCGCCGTCTGTCGCGCCGCGCGACCACCGTGACCGCCGCCGCCAGCCTGACCGCCGTGCTGCTCGCCGGCGGCTGCACGTTCGGCGAGCCGGAGCCGGACCAGGCCGGGACGTCCCCCACCTTCCCGGCCCCCACCGCGACACCGACCGGCGGCGGCATCGACCAGCAGATCGCGGTCACCGTCCTGGCCAGCGGCCTGCAGGTGCCCTGGGGGGTAGCCTTCCTGCCCGACGGCGGCGCTCTGGTCACCGAACGGGACAGCGCCAGGATCCTGCAGGTCGGGCCGGGCTCCGACACCGACGGGCTGACCGTCGCAGAGGTCCAGACCATCGACGAGGTCGACGGCGGCGGCGAAGGCGGGCTGCTCGGCATCGCGGTCTCCCCCAAGTACGCCACCGACCAGACGATCTTCATCTACTACTCGACCACGCAGGACAACCGCGTCGCCCGACTCACCCTCGGCGGCGAGCCGGACCCGATCGTCACCGGCATCCCGCTGTCCGGCATCCACAACGGCGGCCGGCTCGCGTTCGGGCCCGACGGGTTCCTCTACGCCACCACCGGCGACGCCTCCGACACCGGACTCTCCCAGGATCAGGAGAGCCTCGGCGGCAAGATCCTGCGGATGACCCCGGACGGCGACCCGGCACCCGGAAACCCGTTTCCCGACTCCCTGGTCTGGTCGCTCGGCCACCGCAACGTGCAGGGCATCGCCTGGGACGCCGCAGACCGGCTCTACGCCACCGAGTTCGGCCAGAGCGCCTGGGACGAGATCAACGTGATCGAGCCGGGCGGCAACTACGGCTGGCCACAGGTCGAGGGTCAGGGCGACGACGATCGATTCGTCGACCCCCTCGTCGTCTGGCCGACCGACGAGTCCTCCTGCTCGGGGGCGGCCGTGGTCGACCGGATCCTCGCCGCCGCCTGCCTGCGCGGCGAACGCCTCTGGCTGGTCGAACTGACCGAAGCCGGCACCGTCTTCGGTCAGCCCCGCGCGCTGCTCACCGAGGAGTACGGTCGGCTACGGACCGTCGTCGCGGCACCGGACGGATCGGTCTGGGTGACCACGTCGAACCAGGACGGCCGGGGCGACCCGGAGCCGGCGGACGACCGCATCCTGCGGCTGGTCTTCGCCGATGGCGGAGCCGGCCGCAGCTGACCCACCGCATCTCCGTCACCCCTACCAGGCAGGCATGATCTCCCCATGAGCGACGAACAGACAGTTGGCCGGAAGAGCTCCGGTCGACGAATGGCCCACGCCGGGCGGCGGATCGGATCAGCCGCCCGCGTGACCGGCCGTGGACTCGGCCGGGCCGCCCGTTCCCGACCGACCCGGCGGATCGGTGTCGCGTTGGCCGTCGTCGCGGTGAGCCTGGCCGGCGTCGTCATCGGGCTGCTACTCGGCGCCCGGGTCGACGTCGACATCGGGCCGTTTCGCGCCGAGATGTCGGTCACCCCGGCGGTCGACGGCGGCACCACGGTCGCCATCCCGCCGCTCGGCTCACTGCACGTGGACAGCCATCAGGGCCCCGTGCAGCTCTCCATCCAGCTCGGCTCTCTCGACCAGGTCCGCACCCTCGCGCTGCTCGACGACCCGTACGCGATCACCCGGGCCAGCCAGACCGTGGTCGGCGACGTCACCGACGGGGTGCTGCGACTCGGCATCCGTACCATCGCGGTCGCCGTGCTGACCACGCTGATCCTCGCGGCGCTGGTCTTCCGCGACACCCGCCGGGTCGCCTGGTCCGGCACCCTCGCACTGCTGATTGCCGGCGGCAGCATCGGCGTCGCCGCGCTGACCATCCGCCCCGACGCGATCGAGGAACCACGCTACGAAGGGCTGCTGGTCAACGCGCCGGCCGTGGTCGGCGACGTGCAGCAGATCGCCAACGACTACAACCGGTACGCCGAACAACTGCAGCACATCGTCACCAACGTCAGCCGGATCTACACGACGGTCTCCACCCTGCCGGTGTACGAGGCGGCCGAGGGCAGTACCCGGGTGCTGCACGTGTCGGACATGCACCTCAACCCGACCGGCTGGCCGATGATCCGTACGGTGGTCGAGCAGTTCGACATCGACCTGGTGATCGACACCGGCGACATGACCGACTGGGGCAGCGAACCGGAGGCCACCTACGTCGCCTCGATCGCACAGTTGGACGTGCCGTACGTCTTCATCCGCGGCAACCACGACTCGATCCGCACCCAGGAGGCGGTGGCCGGTCAGCCGAACGCGATCGTGTTGGACAACGAGATCACCACGGTCGCCGGGTTGACCATCGCCGGCATCGGCGACCCCCGGTTCACCCCGGACAAGCAGACCAGTCCAGCTGACGGCGGGCTGTCCAGGCCGGTCGCCGAGCAGGTCATCGGGGTCGGTGAGCAGCTCGCGGCGACGGTCCGTGGCTCCGCCGAGCCGGTCGACATCGCCCTGGTGCACGACCCGGTGTCGGCCGGGCCGCTGTCCGGCACCACCCCGCTGGTGCTGGCCGGGCACACCCACAACCGGGAGGTCCGGGAACTCGCCCAGGTGCCGGGCGAGCAGTCGACCCTGCTGATGGTGGAGGGCTCGACCGGCGGCGCCGGACTGCGCGGCCTCGAAGGCGAGGAGCCGACCCCGCTGGCCATGTCGGTGCTGTACTTCGACGCCGAACAGCGGCTGCAGGCACACGACGACATCCAGGTCGGCGGCACCGGCCAGGCCCAGGTCACCCTGGAACGGCACGTGATCGCCGGCCCGGTCGAGCCGGACCCGGTGGACCCGTCGGCGACCCCGACACCCGACCCGGCCGACCCAGAGGCCGACCCGGGCAGCCCGGTGCCCGGCCCACCCGCACCCAGCCCGTCCTGACCCGCAACCAGCCGCGATCTAGAAGGATCTCGCCGGAGTATCGACCACGATCCTTCTAGATCGCCCCGTCACGCCGCCGCACCGCTGTCTGAACCGCCTGCCGGTTGGACCGGGCCGTTTCGCCCGATCATCAAGATCAATGTGAGCACTAGATACCCTAAGACTCGATTTTAGGGTATCTAGTGCTCACATTGATCTTGACCCCGAACGACACAGCAGGTAGCTCCCGCAGACGCGGTGAGGTACCTGCTGTGTCGCTGAGCAGCGCTCAGCCTGGCAGTTGTCAGCCCTGCGTGCCGAGGCGGGACAGGATCAGCTCCCGGACGGTACGCGCGTCCGCCTGCCCCTTGGTCGTCTTCATCACCGCGCCGACCAGCGCACCGGCCGCCGCCACCTTGCCGTCACGGACCTTCGCCGCGATGTCCGGGTTGGCGGCGATCGCCTCGTCGACAGCGGCGGTCAACGCACCGGTGTCGGAGACGACGCCGAGACCACGGGCGGTCATCACCTGGGTCGGCGTGCCTTCCCCGGCGACCACCGCTTCCAGCACCGTACGGGCCAGTTTGTCGTTGAGCTTGCCGGCGTCGACCAGCCCCTGCAGCTCGGCGACGTGCGCCGGGGTGACGCCGAGCGCGGCCAGCTCGGCACCGGTCTCGTTGGCCCGGCGGGCCAGCTCACCCAGCCACCACTTGCGGGCCCCGGCCGGGGTGGTGCCGGCGGCGATGGTCCGCTCGATCAGCTCGACCGCGCCGGCGTTGACCACCGACTGCATGTCGTGGTCGGTCAGTCCCCACTGCTCCTGCAGCCGCTTGCGGTGCACCCGGGGCAGCTCCGGCAGGGCGGCCTTCAACGCGGCCACCCAGTCGGCGTCCGGGGCGAGCGGCACCAGGTCCGGCTCCGGGAAGTAGCGGTAGTCGGTGGCGGTCTCCTTGGACCGGCCCGACGTGGTGTCGCCGCTGTCCTCGTGGAAGTGCCGGGTCTCCTGCACGATCCGGCCCCCGGTGTCGAGCACCGACGCCTGGCGCAGCATCTCCGCGCGTACCGCCCGCTCCACCGACCGCAGCGAGTTGACGTTCTTGGTCTCGGTGCGGGTGCCCCACTCGGTCTGCCCGGCCGGGGTGAGCGACGTGTTGACGTCGCAGCGTAGCGAACCCTGCTCCATCCGTACGTCGGAGACGTGCAGCGAGCGGATCACGTCCCGCAGCTCCGTGACGTACGCGCGGGCCACCATCGGCGCCCGGTCCCCGGTGCCCGGGATCGGCTTGGTGACGATCTCCACCAGCGGGATGCCGGCTCGGTTGAAGTCGACCAGCGACTCCGTCGCGCCCTGAATGCGCCCGGTCGCGCCGCCGACGTGCAGCGTCTTACCGGTGTCCTCCTCCAGGTGCACCCGTTCGATGCCGATGCGCACCAGCTCGCCGTCGACCTCGACGTCCAGCCAGCCGTCCACGCACAGCGGCTCGTCGTACTGGCTGATCTGATAGTTCTTCGGCATGTCCGGGTAGAAGTAGTTCTTCCGGGCGAACCGGCACCAGCTGGCGATCGAGCAGTTCAGCGCCAGCCCGATGCGGATCGTCGCCTCGATCGCCGCCTTGTTCGCCACCGGCAACGAGCCGGGCAGGCCGAGGCAGACCGGGCAGACCTGGGTGTTCGGCTCGGCGCCGAACTCGGTCGGGCAGCCGCAGAACATCTTGGTGTTGGTGCCCAGCTCGACGTGCGTCTCCAGGCCGATCACCGGCTCGTAGCGGGCGACGACATCCTCGTACGTGGGCAACGCGGTCGTGCTCATCTCACAGCTCCAACTCTCGGCGCGGCACCGACCGCACCAGCCTAGTGTCCACCTGGGTTCCGCTCATCGATCGGCCGGTACCCGAGCGCGACAAGAGCCTGCCGGGTGTCGGCCCACCACCGCCGGTACGCCGGCACCTGCTGCAGCCTGCCGAGGTCGACGTAGTCGCCGAGTTGGCCAAGGTAGTCCCCGACGGATGCCTCGGTTTCCCGGACCGGGACTACCGCGACGAGTTGCTCCCCGCGGTCGGCCCAGCGCTTCCGGAGCGGATCAAGCCACTCTTTCTGCACCCGATCGGGGTTAGCGCCCTGGTCGCGGTGGTAGAAGACTGCCGAGAACGCGCCATCGTTGCGCTCGACCATGGCGATCGCCTCGTCGACCGTGCTTGGGCCGGGCCGATCCCGCAACGGCTGAACGTCCGCCACCTCGACCTGATCGATGAACTCGGCCTCGCACAGTTCAGTCAACGCCCGTACCAGCAGGTTGGGCAGGAACTGATCGTCGCTGATGCCCTCGGAGAGCAACGCGGTGGAGAGATAGCGCATCAGCGATCCAGCATCTCCAGGACTTCGAACTCGGCGATCTCGGCCTTGCTGACCACACCGCTGGCGTCGGGCAGGTCCAGCGCCAGCTGGCCGCCGCCGATCGGGCGACTGCGGGTGACCCGGCTGCGCGGCTCAGGCTTGTTGACCCGGGTGACGACGTCGAGAAAGATCGCGTCGGTCCAACTTCCGTCGCTGCCCGCGTCCAACGCCCGCAAGATCGCTGGCGAATGGCTACTCAGGATCAACTGAGTCAGCCGGTGGCCGCCCGCGTCGTCGCGCTGCTCCAATGACCGTTCGACGAGCGCCCGCAGGTACCGCACGAATTTGGCAAGACGCTGCGGGAAGATGCCGTTCTCTGGCTCCTCGAAACAGATCAGCCCTGCACCGCGCGGATCGTAGAGCGCGGCGAGCAGTGCGATCGCCCGCAGTGTCCCGTCGGAGGCGACCCGGGCCGAGAACGGCGCCTCGTCGCGGGTCACCACCTCGACCTGCCGTTGCCGGCGTGCCTCGTCCTCGGCCAGCCGGACCCGGAGCACTCCGGGGATCACCGCCGCCACATCGGTGGACAGATCGTTCAGTGCGCCGTCGGGCCGATCGTCGGTCCCCGTCGCCGCCGCCAGATACCGCAGGGTGTTCGCCAGATGCGCACCATTGGGTGCCAGGCTGTCCGGATCGTCGTACGAGTCCGGGGTACGCAACGCACTGGGGTCGAGGTGCAGCAACCGCCACGACTGCAGCTCCCGCTTGAGCGCGTACAGCAGCGGGAAGTCGGTGGCGGTGGTCAGGCTGGACAGCACGCTCGCGGTCGCCGCCGTCGCCGGCAGTTTCCGTTTGCGGCCCTGGTTGCCCTGCGGCCGGATACTGAAGATCGCGCGCCCCTGCTCGTCCTGCTCGGTCTCCAGCAGCTCCCGGCCCTGGCTGCTGTAGTCCGTCAACTCCCGCCACCGCCGCGTACGTTTGCGCCACGCGGCGTCGTCACCTTGGCGAATCCGGTGCGCAGCCTCCCGCACGACGTACGGCCGACGAGACCCGCCCGGCCCGGTCGACCGCAGCTCGATCTCCAGCTCGTAGCGCAGCCGGGAGTGGTTGACCTCGGCGGTGTCGCCGAACGCGTCGGTCACCGAGGATCCCAGCAGGACCTCGACCGCGAAGGTCATCACCGGCATCTGGCTGCCGTCGGTGTGCCGATGGAACTGGTCGGCGACATCGCCGCGCATCTGCTGGGCGGCTTCCAGCAGCGGATCGTCGGCAAGCCGGGACAGGAACTGGATCGCATCGAACAGGTTCGACTTGCCGGCCGCGTTCCGCCCGATGATCACGAGAAACGGCGGCACGTCCAGCGTGAAGTCGCGGAACGACTTGAAGCCGTCGATCTCGATCCGGGTCAGCACGTCGCGGCTCAGAGCTCCGGCGGGGTGAGGGTGCCGACCGCCGACTCCAGGGCAGCCGCTACCCGGTACATCCGGTCGTCGGCCATCGTCGGCGCCATCACCTGCAACCCGACCGGCAGCCCGTCGGCCAGCCCGCACGGCACCGAGATCGCCGGGCCGCCGTACAGGTTGGTCGGGATGGTGAACAGGTCGGCCAGATACATCTGGTACGGGTCGGCGGTGCGCGCCCCGAGCGGGAACGCCACGAACGGCGTCGTCGGCGAGATCAGGACGTCGACCTGCTCGAACGCGGCGGTGAAGTCGCGGGTGATCAGGGTCCGGACCTTCTGCGCCTGCCCGTAGTAGGCGTCGTAGTAGCCGCTGGACAGCGCGTACGTGCCGAGCATGATCCGCCGCTTGACCTCCGGGCCGAAGCCCTGGTCGCGGGTCAGTGACATGACCTCCTCCAGCGACCGGTTGCCGTCGTCGCCGCTGCGCAGCCCGTAGCGGACGCCGTCGTAGCGGGCCAGGTTGGACGAGCACTCACTCGGCGCGATCAGGTAGTACGCCGGCAGCGCGTAGCTGAAGTGCGGGCAGGAGATCTCGACGATCTCGGCGCCCAGCTTGGTCAGCGCGTCGACGGCGTCACGGAACGCCGCCTGCACTCCCGGCTCGACACCGTCTCCGGTGGTGAACTGGGTGACCAGGCCGAGGCGTACTCCGGTCAGGTCGCCGGAGGCACCGGCGCGGGCGGCCTCGACGACGGGTGGCACGGCGGCCGGGATGGAGGTGGAGTCGCGCGGGTCGTGTCCGGCGATCGCCTCGTGCAGCAGGGCCGCGTCGAGCACGGTCCGGGCACACGGGCCGGGGGTGTCCAGCGAGGAGGAGAAGGCGATCAGCCCGTACCGGGAGGTGCCGCCGTAGGTCGGCTTGGCACCGACGGTGCCGGTGACCGCGCCGGGCTGGCGGATCGACCCGCCGGTGTCGGTCCCGATCGCCAGCGGGGCCTCGAACGCGGCGACCGCGGCCGCGCTGCCGCCGCCGGATCCGCCGGGAATCCGGGTCAGGTCCCACGGGTTGTACGTCGGCCCGTACGCCGAATACTCCGTCGACGAGCCCATCGCGAACTCGTCCATGTTGGTCTTGCCGAGGATCGGCATGCCGGCGGCGCGCAGCCGGGCGACGATCGTCGCGTCGTACGGCGGCCGCCAGCCGTCGAGGATCTTCGACCCAGCGGTGGTCGGCACGCCCTTGGTGGTGACGACGTCCTTGACGGCGATCGGCACGCCGGCCAGTGGGCCGAGTGGCTGCCCGGCTGCGCGGGCGGCGTCGACGGCCCCGGCGGCGGCGAGCGCCCCGTCGGTGTCGACGTGCAGGTACGCGTGGACCCGCTCGTCGACGCCGGTGATCCGGTCGAGGTGGGCGCGGGTGACCTCGACGGCGGATGTGCTGCCGTCGGCGATCAGCCCGGCGAGCTGCGCGGCGGACATCCCGGTGAGTTCGGACATGGTCAGACCTCCTCGTCCAGGATGCGCGGCACCCGGAACCGGCCGTCTTCGGCGTCGGGTGCGGCGGCGAGCGCGTCGGCACGGTCCAGACCGGGTACGACGACGTCCTCACGCAGCACGTTGGTCAGCGGAACCGAGTGCGAGGTGGGCGGGATGTCGTCGGCGGCGACCTCACCGACCCGGGCCACGGACTGGAGGATGACGTCGAGCTGGCCGGCGAACGTGGCCAGTTCGTCCTCGGTCACGGCCAGCCGCGACAGTCGCGCCAGGTGCGCGACGTCCTCGCGGGAGATGGCGGCCATCTACGCCCCCTTCGTACGGTGATCGAACGGTTGGCCCGGATCCTCGCGCAGCGTGGCACGCCGGTGCCGGACCCGACGAGTCTATTTCTCCGCCGGGCCGGGCGACTCATCGGGCGGGTCGTCGGACGGGCCGGGCGGGTCGTCGGACGGGCCGGGCGGCCGGCCGGGGGCCAGCGGGCGGTAGCGGGCCAGCCAGCTGGCCAACTCGTCGGCCGGCATCGGCCGCGCGTAGAACCAGCCCTGGGCGACATGGCAGCCGAGCGCGTGCAGCCGCCGCCAGGACGCCTCGTCCTCGACGCCTTCGGCGACCACCCGCATCCCGAGTGCCCGAGCCAGCTCGATCACCGACTGGACGATCGCCGCGTCGTCGGTGTCGTCGGACATGCCGAGCACGAACGAACGGTCGATCTTCACCTCGGACAGCGGCAGCCGGCGCAGGTGCTGCATCGACGAGTAGCCGGTGCCGAAGTCGTCCAGGGCGATCGCCACCCCGATGGTGTCGAGTCGGGAGATGGTGGCCAGCACCCGACGCGGGTCGGCCATCAGCGCGCCTTCGGTGATCTCCAACTGGAGCTGGTCGGGCGAAAGGTTGTAGCGGTTGAGCCGGTCGGCGATCTGGTCGACGATCTCCCCGGTGTGCAGGTCACGGACGCTGACGTTGACGGCGGCCCGGAGCTTGATCCCGGTCGTCGCCCACTTGGCGAGCTGCTCGACGACGTCGTCGACGACCCGGCGGGTGAGCAGGCGCATCACGGCGCTCTGTTCGGCGACCTTGATCAGCTCTTCCGGGTCGACCATGCCCCTGCGCGGGTGCCGCCAGCGCAGCAACGCCTCCACCCCGACCACCTCACCGCTCGCGATCTCGATCTGCGGCTGGTAGTACATGGTGATCTCACCGACGTCGTCGACCTCCCGGCCCGGGTCGGCGGCGTGGGCGCCGTTGACGTCGAGCACCCGGCGCAGGTCGGCGAGGAGGCTGAGCCGTTCCGGCGAGTTGTGGTCGGACTCGGCGGCGTAGACGGCCGTACCGTCGCCGGTGTCCTTCGCGTCGTACATCGCCACGTCGGCGTGCTGCAGCAGGGTGGCGAAGTCCTCACCGTGTTCGGGGTAGAGCGCGATGCCGACCGAGCCGCCCACGTCCAGTGGCAGCCCGTCCAGGGCGACCGGCTCGGCCAACGCGGTCACCACCTGGTCGGCGATGTCGCGGGCCTGGTCGGCACCGGTCAGCCGGGTGGCCAGGATGGCGAACTCGTCACCGCCGAGGCGGACCACCAGGTCCTGCGGACGGACCACCATCGCCAGCCGCAACCCGACCTCGACGAGCAGCCGGTCGCCCACCAGATGGCCGAGCGCGTCGTTGACGTGTTTGAACCGGTCCAGGTCGAGCAGCAGCAGCGCCATCCGGCCGTCGGACGCGCCACGCCGCGACGCGTCGGCGTGCACCGGCACCTGGTCGGCGATCTCGACGATCAGCGCCTTGCGGTTGGCCAGCCCGGTGAGCGGATCGAGTCGCGCGGACCGTTCCTGCTCGCTGGCCAGCGCGGCCATCCGGTAGACGGCGTAGATCGGCACCAGGACCAACGGGATCAACGCCGGGTCGGCCTGCGCGGCGACCACCAGCACCGGCCCGAGCAGCAGGAGCGATCCCGTGGAGAGCAGCTCGAAGTCGAGCCCGCGCCGGGCGGACCGCCACCACCGGCCGCCGAACCGCAACCGGATCGCCATCGTGACGGTGCTGTAGTTGACCGCCGACCAGGCGGCCGCAGCCCCGACCGCCGCCGCCACGTCGCTCCAGCGCAGGTCGGTGGTGCCGGCGAAGGCGCCCTGGCCGGCCAGCGCGGCGACCAATGCGGCGGCGGCGAGCGCCAGGGCGTACTGCGAGCTGTTGAACAACGCCCGCCACGGTGCGTGCCGGGCCCGCCAGGCGAAGACCCCGACCGCGACCACCTGAACGGCGACCGCTGGGCCGAGACCCCAGGCGAGCAGGATCGCGAAGGTGAAGCAGACCGACGGGAAGACCTCGGAGCGTCGACGTCGGCCCAGTGGAGTGAACGGTCGGGCGTCGCCGACCACGGCGAGCAGGGCCATCAGCCAGAACGCGACCGGTAGCTGCGGCACCTGGGCGGGCAGGGTGAGCAGCGGTACGGCGCACACGGTGACCGCCGCCGCGGTGACGCCGCCGACGTAGCCGAAGAACACGGGCGCGCGCTCGGGAGGAACGGAGTTCCGCAATGCCGCGGCCTCCATGTGCCCTCCCGTCGCGCTCCTGTGGCCAGCTGCCGGCTCGCTGCGCCGGCCGGGCATCCCGCCGACGGTTACACCTTAGGGATGCCCGGCCGGCGGGTCAGTGCCGAAGCGCGGTCGTGATTGATTTGAGACGCAGTCGGGCGGACGACCGGAGGATTTCCGCCGGCCGGCCGCCAATGTCGTACGCCAATTACTCCGGGCTGTTCACCGTGGTCTGCGGCTCGCTGCGGGCCACTGTCTGAGCCGCCTCCACACCCTCGGCCAGCAGCACCCGGAAGCCGTCCTCGTCGAGCACCGGGACCCGCAGTGACACCGCCTTGTCGTATTTCGATCCCGGATTCTCGCCCACCACCACGAATCCGGTCTTCTTCGACACCGAGCCGCTGATCTTGCCGCCCCGGGACTGGACCGCCTCGGCTGCCTCGTCGCGGGAGTAGCCGACGAGCGACCCGGTGATCACCACGGTGACGCCGGCCAGCGGACGCGGTGCCGCCTCGTCGTCGGCGTCGTCCGCCATCCGTACCCCGGCGGACCGCCAGCGCCGGACGACCTCCTGGGCGTGCGGGGCGGCGAACCAGTCGGCGGCAGCCGCGGCGATCACCGGGCCGACGCCGTCGACGTCGACCAACTGCTCCTGCTCTGCCGCGGCGATGGCGTCGATCGACCGGAACTCGCGGGCGAGCGCCTGGGCCGCGACCGGGCCGACGTGGCGGATCGAGAACGCGACAATGATCCGCCACAGCGGGCGTTGCTTCGCCTCGTCGAGATTGACCAGCAGTTTCTTGGCGTTTTCGCTCAGCCCACCGCTCTGGTTGCGAAAGAATTCCACCGTGGACAGCTGGTCGGCATCCAGCTCGAATAGGGCGGCAATGGTGTTCACCGCACCGGAATCGACCAGGGCGATCGCCGACCGTTCGCCGAGCGCTTCGATGTCGAGCACGCCGCGGCCGGCAATATACTCCAGTTTACGGGTCAACTGGGCAGGACAGTCGAGATTCGGACACCGGATATCGGCGTCGCCCTCTTTCTCGTACCGCAACTCGGTGCCGCACTCGGGGCAGTCGCCCGGCATCACGAACTCCCGTTCGGCGCCGGTCCGCAGATCCACCACCGGGCTGACCACCTCTGGGATGACGTCGCCAGCTTTGCGGATCACCACCATGTCGCCGATCAGCACTCCCTTGCGGGCCACCTCACCGGCGTTGTGCAGCGTGGCGAAGCCGACCGTCGAACCGGCCACCTTGACCGGCTCCAGCACGGCGAACGGGGTGACCCGGCCGGTCCGCCCGACGTTGACCTTGATGTCCAGCAGCCGGGTGTTGACCTCCTCTGGCGGGTACTTGTACGCGATCGCCCACCGTGGCGCCCGGCTGGTGGAGCCGAGCCGGCGCTGCACCGACACCTCGTCGACCTTGACCACGACACCGTCGATCTCGTGCTCGACCTCATGCCGGCGGGTGGCGAAGTGGTCGATGAACCCGCGCACCCCGGCCAGGTCGTCGACCACCTGCCAACGCTGACTGATCGGCAGCCCCCAGGCGGCGAGCCGCTGATACGCCTCGGACTGGCGTACCGCGTCGAAGCCCTGGCGTGCCCCGATGCCGTGCACCACCATGCGCAGCCCGCGCCCGGCGGTGATCCGGGGGTCCTTCTGCCGCAGCGAGCCGGCGGCGGCGTTGCGCGGGTTGGCGAACGGTGCCTTCTCCTGGGCGACCAGGCTGGCGTTGAGCTCGGCGAACGCCTCGGCCGGGAAGTAGATCTCGCCGCGGACCTCCAGCAGCTCGGGGGCCTCGCCGGTCAGCCGCTCCGGGATCTGCCGGATGGTCCGCACGTTCGGGGTGATGTCCTCGCCGACCCGGCCGTCGCCCCGGGTGGCCGCCCTGGTCAACACGCCCCGCTCGTAGGTGAGATTGATCGCGAGGCCGTCGACCTTCAACTCACACAGGTAGGTGATCGGGCCGCCGGCGTCGCGCTCCACCCGCTCCGCCCACGCGGCCAGCTCCTCGTCGTCGAAGGCGTTGTCCAGGCTCATCATCCGCTCGGCGTGGCTCACCGGCGCGAACTGGTCGGCGTACGCATAACCGACCCGCTGGCTCGGCGAATCCGGGGTACGCAGCGCCGGGTACCGATCCTCCAGCTGGTTCAGGTCGCGGATCAGCCGGTCGTACTCACCGTCGGAGATCTCCGGCGCGTCGAGTACGTGGTAACGGAACTGGTGCCGGTCGATCTCCTCGGCGAGCGTGGCGTGCCGCTCCCGGGCGGACGCGTCTGGCTCCTCCCCGGCTTGCGCCTCCTGGGCGGCGCTGACCTGCTGCGGGACGACTTCCTCGGACACCGGCTGACCTCCGTGATCGGACCTACCTGCGCACGGTATCGGTCGGCACCGACATCCGGGGGCACGGGCTGGCAGCGCCCAGTGGTCAGCTGCCCTGGACGAGGTTGAACACGGCCACTCCGGCGCACCAGAGGAAACACAACACGAAGACCACGGCCGCCACGGCGACGATCAGTCCGCGGTACATCCGCCACCAGCCCGGCCGGTCCGCCGCCGGGTCGTCGTCACTGTCGTCGCGATAGCTCATCACCACCAACCGTAACGACTGGATCGCCTCAGCGCGACAAACCGTCGGGCTACTGCTCGAACAGGCGGCGGCCGGCGTCGCGGCAGGCGGCGAGCGCGGCGCGCGCGTACTCCGGGGTGGCCCCGGCCAGCCCGCAGGCCGGGGTCACCACGACCTGCGTGGCGGCCTGCTCGGCCGGGAAGCCGAGCTTCGACCAGAGGGTACGGACCGCGTCGCTCGCCTGCGCCGCGGTCGGCGCCGCGTCGCCGGGTCGCGACCGGGTGTGCGGGTCGGCCTGCCCCGCGGCGGTCGGACCGGCCTGGGGCTGCGGGGTGGCCGCGACCGCCCCGGCGAACAACCCGAGCCCGGCGTCGATCGCCTCGCCCAGCGGATCCAGATCGGTCAGCAGGGCGAGGTCGGCGGCGACCGCGGTGGCGCCGGCAGCCCGCAGCAGCGCCAGCGGCACCCCCGGTGCGCAGCAGTGCACCACCACCGGCACGCCGAGCCGGTCGATCATCGCGGCGAGCAGGTCCCGGGCGGTGCTGGCCGCGATCGACCGGTAGGTGTGCAGGCCGCTGTCGGTGCGGACCATCCCGGCAAGCACCGCCGGCAGGGACGGTTCGTCGAGCTGGAGCAGGATCCGCGCGCCGGGCACCCGGCGGGACACGTCGGCGAGGTGACCACGCAGGCCTTCGGTGAGCGAGTCGGCGAGATCACGGACCGCCCCGTGGTCGCGCAGCAGTCGGCCGCCGAGCCCGACATCGAGATTCGCGGCGAGGGTGAACGCCCCGGCCGCCTGCAGTTTCAGCGGCCCGACGTACCCGTCGGCCTGTTCAGTCAACTGGTCGAGGTCGCGTTCGCGCAGGTCCAGAGCGTGCCGCAGGTCGCGTCCCGACCGGGCGGCGACCCGCCAGCGGCCGGCGTACAGCTCGACCGGCAGGTCCACCAGGAAGGTCGCGCCCCGACCGATGATCTCCGCGCCCGCGCCCCGGTCGGGCAGCTCCGGCAGGTGCGGCAACGCGGGCAACTCGCCGAGCACGATCCGTTGCGCCTCGGCGATGTCAGTGCCGGGCAACGATCCGATGCCGGTGGCGGCACCCACCGGCCACGGCCACACACCACTGGGCTCGCTCTGCTCACTCGGGTCGGTCACGGCCACGGACTCTACCCACTCGCACCCACCCACCGCTGAAGATCGCGACGATCTTGCACTTATCGATGGACATTTCGGGCAAATGCTCTCGATAAGCGCAAGATCGTCGCGATCTTGGAGGGGTCAGGTGGTGATGGTGGCGGAGCCGAGCACGACATCGCCGGCCGGGTCGGGGCGGTAGACCACCATCGCCTGGCCGGCGGCCACCCCACGGACCGGCTGATGCAACTCGGCTCGCAACCCGTCGTCGGTCACCTCGACCACCGCTGGCACCACCGACCCGTGCGCCCGCACCTGCAGCAGTACCTCGACCGGCCCGTCCGGCAGCTCACCGCCGATCCACACCGGACGCTTCCCGGCAACCGTGGTCACGTCGAGTGCCTCGGCCGGACCGACCGTCACCGTGTTACTGGTCGGCGTGATCGACAGCACGTAGCGGGGCCGCCCGTCCGGTGCCGGCACCCCGAGCGCGAGGCCCCGACGCTGGCCGACGGTGTACGCGTACGCCCCATCGTGGTTGCCGACCACGGCACCGGTCGTCGCGTCGACCACGTCGCCCGGGGCGCTGCCGAGGCGGTCGGCCAGGAACCGGCGGGTGTCCCCGTCGGCGATGAAGCAGATGTCGTGCGAGTCGGGCTTGTCGGCCACCGCCAACCCGCGCTGGGCGGCCTCGACCCGCACCTGCGCCTTGGTCGCGTCGCCCAGCGGGAACATCGCCCGATCCAGCTGCGCCCGGTTGAGCACCGCCAGCACGTACGACTGGTCCTTGGCCAGGTCGACGCTACGCCGCAGCAGACCGTCCGGGCCCAGTCGGGCGTGGTGACCGGTGACCACCGCGTCGAACCCCAACGCCACCGCCCGGTCCAGCACCGCCGCGAACTTGATCTTCTCGTTACACCGCAGGCAGGGGTTCGGGGTACGCCCGGCGGCGTACTCGGCGACGAAGTCGTCCACCACGTCGGCGTGGAACTGCTCAGCCATGTCCCACACGTAGAACGGGATGCCGATGACGTCGGCGGCCCGCCGGGCGTCCCGGGCGTCCTCGATCGTGCAGCAGCCCCGGGCACCGGCGCGGTACGTCTGTGGGTTGCGCGACAGCGCCAGATGCACGCCGGTCACCTCGTGCCCGCCAGCCACCGCCCGTGCGGCGGCCACCGCCGAGTCGACCCCGCCGGACATCGCCGCCAACACCCGCACCCCACACACTCCTGCCCGTCGTCGGTTCGGCGATGCCGAGGTCCGCGCCAAAGTCGTTCCTGTCGAGGTTAGCCCGCGCCCGTCCGGCTGGCCGCCGGCGCCGACCGGGCACCCCGGACCGAGCCGGCCCGGCGGGCCCGTTCCACCGCGCCGGGCAGGGCCGCCGCCAACGCGTCGACCTCGACGGCCGTCGAACTGTGACCCAGACTGAACCGCAACGACGACCGGGCCCGGTCGTCGTCGGCGGCCATCGCCAGCAGTACGTGCGACGGCTGCGCCACACCGGCCGAACAGGCCGATCCGGTGGAACAGGCGATCCCCTGCGCGTCCAGCAGCAGCAACAACGCGTCGCCTTCGCAGCCGGGGAAGGAGAAATGAGCGTTTCCCGGCAGCCGGTCGACCGGGTCACCGTTGTAGACCGCGTCCGGCACCAGTTGACGTACCCGCCTGACCAGGTCGTCGCGCAACGCGCCCACCCGGGCGGCGTGCTCGGCCTGACGCTTGACCGCGACCTCCACGGCGACCGAGAAGGCGGCGATACCGGCGGTGTCCAGGGTGCCGGAGCGTACGTCCCGCTCCTGGCCGCCGCCGTGCAGCAGCGGGACGCAGCCCACGTCCCGACCGAGCAGCAGCGCGCCCACGCCGGCCGGGCCACCGACCTTGTGACCGCTGATCGTCAGCGCCGCGGCGCCGCTCGCCGCGAAGTCGACCGGCACCTGGCCCAGCGCCTGAACGGCATCGGTGTGCAGCGGTACGCCGGACCGGGCGGCCACCGCCGCGAAGTCGGCCACCGGCTGGATCGTGCCGACCTCGTTGTTCGCCCACATCACGGTGACCAGGGCGAGCTCGTCGTCGGCGGTGTCGATGGCGGTCCGCAGCGTGTCGGCGAGGACCCGGCCGGTGGAATCCACCGGCAGCCAGGTCACCTCGGCGCCCTCATGGTCGGCGAGCCACTGCACGGCGTCGAGCACGGCATGGTGCTCGACCGCGCTGGCCAGAACCCGGCGTCGCCGCGGATCGGCGGCGGTACGTGACCAGAAGATTCCCTTGACCGCGAGGTTGTCGCTCTCGGTGCCCCCGGCGGTGAAGACGACCTCTGACGGGCGGGCCCCGAGGGCCGCGGCGACCCGTTCGCGCGCCTCCTCGACCGTACGCCGGGCCGCCCGACCGGGAGCATGCAGCGACGACGCGTTGCCGACCTGACGAGCGGTGGCGACGTAGGTCTCCACCGCCTCGTCGAGCATCGGCGTGGTCGCAGCGTGATCGAGGTAGGCCATCAGCAGGAAGCCTATCCGCCGGGTCCGCCGAGCCAGCACAGGCCGCCACCAACGCACCTCGGTGTCCAGTCCGGGGCCGAACCGGTACCGGCCCCGACCCTGTTCGACCCTGGGCGGCACGTCGAACTTGCCGCTGTCCGGGTCGATGCCCGGCTGGCCGACGTGTCGGCCGAGAAGTACGACGACGATCCGACGCACTCCGGCAACAGCCTGCTGCGGGTGCGTCCCTGCCCGGCTGAGACACCCGTGGTACGCCAGCCGGGCCGGGACCCTTGCGCGGGGTCGCGGCCCGGACGGCGGCACGGTCGGTCACTTACGCTTGCGGATCTCCTCGGCGGCCTGCGGGACCACCTTGAACAGGTCACCGACGACACCGAAGTCGGCGAGTTCGAAGATCGGCGCCTCGCCGTCCTTGTTCACCGCGACGATGGTCTTCGAGGTCTGCATGCCGGCCCGGTGCTGGATCGCCCCGGAGATGCCCAACGCCACGTAGAGCTGCGGCGAGACGGTCTTGCCGGTCTGCCCGACCTGGAACTGGTGCGGGTAGAAGCCGGAGTCGACCGCTGCCCGGGAGGCACCGACCGCGCCGCCGAGCAGGTCGGCCAGCTCCTCGACCAGCTTGAAGTTGTCGCCGCTGCCCACGCCACGCCCGCCGGAGACGACCACCGACGCCTCGGTCAGCTCGGGACGGGAACCGGACTGCTCGGTGACCCGCTCGACGACCTTGGCGAGCTTGTCGGAGTCGGCGATCTGCACCTGCAACTGCTCCACCTGCGCGGTGACCGGCGCCGGCTCGGGCGTCACCGAGTTGGGCCGCAGGGTGACCAGCGGCAGCCCGCGGGTCACCCGGGACGTCACGATCGTCGAACCGGCGAACGCGACCTGGGTCGCGACACCGTCGGCGGCCAGGTCGACCACGTCGGTGAGCAGGCCGTTGTCCAGCCGTACGGCGAGCCGTCCGGCGATCTCCTTGCCCTCCTGGGAGGAGGCGAGCAGCACCGCGCCGGGCTGGACCCGGCCGATCAGCTCAGCCAGTACGGTCACCTTCGGGGCGACCAGGTAGCCGTCGATCTCCTCGCTCTCGGCGGCGTACACCTTGGTGGCGCCGTACTCGCCGAGCTTGTCGGTCATCGCGGCGGCCGCGCCGGGCCCGCCGAGCACCACCGCGGCTACCTCGCCGCCCAACGTACGGGCCAGGGTCAGCAACTCGAGGGTGACCTTCTTGACTCCGAACTCACTGGTTGCCTCGACGACAACGAGAACTTCCGTCATTTCATCCACCCCGCTCACACGAACTTCTCGGATGCCAGGTACTGGACCAGCCGGGCGCCGGCGTCACCGTCGTCGACGACCTTCTCGCCGGCCGAGCGCGGCGGGCGCTTGTGGTGCTGGACGACCTCGCTGGTGGCGCCGTCGAAGCCGACTTCGGCCGGGGTGACCCCCAGATCGGCCAGGGACAGGCTCTGTACGGGCTTCTTCTTCGCCGCCATGATCCCCTTGAACGAGGGGTACCGGGGCTCGTTGATGGTGTCCCATACCGAGACGACCGCCGGGGTGGCCGCGGTGACCACCTCGTAGCCCTCTTCGTTCTGCCGTTCCACCGTCAGCGTGGTGCCGTCGACGGTGAGCTTTCGGGCACCGGTCAGCGCGGCGATGCCGAGCCGTTCGGCGAGCATGTGCGGCAGGACCTGGACCCGGCCGTCGGTGGACTCGGCGCCGCAGAGGACGAGGTCGGCGGCGAGGGTACGCAGGGCTGCGGCGAGGACCTTGGAGGTGGCGACCGCGCAGGATCCACGCAACGCGTCGTCGACGACGTGCACGGCCTTGTCCGGTCCCATCGACAGCGCCTTGCGGATCGACTCGGCGGCCCGGTCCGGCCCCATGGTGAGGACGGTCACCTCGCCGCCGTTGGCCTCCCGCAGCCGCAGCGCCTCCTCGATCGCGTACTCGTCCATCTCATTGATCACGTTGTTGGCCGACCCACGGTCGACGGTGTTGTCCGCATCGCTCAGCGCGCGTTCCGCGCCGGAATCGGGCACCTGCTTGACGAGTACGACGATGTTCATCGCGCTTCGACACCCCTCCTGTAGGTGGTGCTGCTTGCCGCTCTCGGCGCAGCCTGCCGCGTTCCTTAACGATCGGTCAACCGAGCAGCGGTGTGGAATGTCCCACGCCCCATGTTACCCGCTGGTAGCCAAGGGCCAAACGGCACCACCCGACCCGTCAGGCGGACCTGGGCCACCCACCGGCGCGGACCAACATCCGACCGGTTGGAGGTCAGGACGGTGTTGCCAGTGCCTGCTTGATCTTGGAGATGATCGCCGTCTCGGCGGCGTCGACGCCGGAGGCAGCCCCCGCGACCCGGTCCGCCGCGCCGGTCACCGTCGCCCGGTACTGCTCCAGGTCGTGCGGCGACTTCGCGGTGAGAATCGCCACCGACCTCCGCAGCGCCGGCAGGACCAGAGCCTCCACCGCCTCGGGCGTGTCCCGGGGCAACTTGGGCAGCCCACCGGTGGTCAGAACGGTCTTCACCAAACCGGTGGTGCCGGCGAAGGCATCGGATGCGGCGAAGCTCTCCTTGACCATCGAGAAGAGCCCCGGATCGGCGTTCGACACCAGGTAGACAGCCCCGAAGGCCCCTGTCTTCAGCGTGTCTCGCTCGTCATCGGTCAGCTCGGCCACAGTGGGTGAGTCTAGCCGTCGATAATCATCCGCGTGTGGAGTGCGCTACGCCAATGGTTCGACCCCCAGGAGCTACGCGGGGTCGGCACCGCCCCCGACTACCGGTTCTCGCTGGCCAACGAGCGGACCTTCCTGGCCTGGATCCGG
This sequence comes from Micromonospora sp. LOL_023, assembly GCF_048060115.1. Classification (NCBI taxonomy): domain Bacteria; kingdom Bacillati; phylum Actinomycetota; class Actinomycetes; order Micromonosporales; family Micromonosporaceae; genus Micromonospora; species Micromonospora sp. LOL_023. Next base: position 56,018 of record NZ_JBHMIM010000030.1, on the reverse strand, counting down.
ACCGCGCTGGCCCTGGTGGCCGGCGGGCTGGCCATCGCGCAGTTCCTGCCCGAGCTCTCCATCGCCCACCTGCGGGAAGCACTCGCGGTGGCTCTGCTGCTACTCGGCGGCACCGTGGCACTGCGGGCGGTGGACCACTGGGCACGTACCGAACGGGCGATGCGGCTCGGACATGACCTGCCCACCTCACGCTTTCCGGCGTTCCTCGCCATCGTCGTCGGCGCCGGCGCCATCGTGCTGACCGTCGTGGTGCTGGTGGAGGCTTCCCGTGGCTGACCCGGCTGCGGCACCGTCCCCGGTGACCCGGCCGGCGGCGGCGCCCAGGGACCCCGGGCTGCAGCCGGAGCGGACCCGGCTGGCCTGGCGACGCTCGGCGCTCTCACTCACCCTGGTGGTGCTGTTGACTGCAAGGTTGGCCGTCGAGCGGGGCGGCGCAGCCATAGTCATCGGGCTGATCGCGGTCGTCGGCTGGGCCGCGCTGATCGGGTACGCGTACCGGCGGGCCACCGGTGCGCGCCGGCCGGCAGCTGGACAGATCAGTGGCGAAGTTCCGCTGTTGGGACTGGTCACCGCCAGTTACGCCGTCCTCGGAGCCATCCTGATCCTCGGCTGACTAGGCTGATCCCGCCGGGCGGGGCATCATTGCGGGATGGCCCGCGTGTTCATCTTGCTTTTCATGCTCCACGTCGTGCTCATGGCGGTGGCGCTGATCAGCTGCCTGTCGGCAGAGAAGGGTGACGTCCGCGCCCTGCCGCGCTTCCTCTGGGTGCCGGTCATCATCGCGCTACCCATCCTCGGACCAGTCGCCTGGTTCCTCAGCCGCCGGCCCGGCTTCGGCAGCACACCACCGCTCGGCGGCACCGCCCGACCGACCGGGACCCCACCCAAACGCAACCGGCCCGCCGCCCCCGACGACGACCCTGAGTTCCTGCGTGCCCTCGACTCCGAGCAGTCGAAGCGCGACCGCGAACTCTTCGAACGGTGGGAGGAGGATCTGCGCCGCCGAGAGGAAGAGATCCGCCGGGAGGAAGAGACCCGCCGGGAGGACGAGACCCGCCGCCGGGACACCGGCGGCTGGGAGGACCGCCGACCCGAGCCGTGATCCGCTCGGGCCGGCGAACCTGCTGGTGGTCACTCGGCGTGGTGATCACACTCGGCGCTTGAGCCGGGCCAACGCCAGCGGGGCAAAGACCAGCGCGATCCCGGCGGCCCAGAGCAACGAGTAGCCGACCGGGCCCGCCGCAGCGGTGCCAGCGAGCAGGCCACGCAGCGCGTCAGCGAGGATCGTGACCGGGTTCACCTCCACCCATGCCTGGAGCCAGCCCGGCATCGTCTCGGCCGGAACGAAGGCGTTGCTGGTGAAGCTGAGCGGAAAGATCACCATGAAGCCGAAGATCTGCACCTTCTCCGGCTCGCTGACCATGAGCCCGACCAGGACCGAGATCCACGACACGGCCAGGGTGAAGACCAGGATCAGCGCGAACGCACCGAGCAGCCCGAGCAGGCCACCGCTGACTCGGAAGCCGAGGATCATCCCGACGCCGAGCAGGAGCGAAACGGACCAGGCCTGCTTGACCGTATCGGCGGAAATCCGGCCGGCGAGCGGCGCCCATCGAGCGATCGGCAACGACCGTAGCCGGTCGAAAACGCCCTTGGTCAGGTCGGTGTTCAGCCCGAAACCGGTGGTCATCGTAGCGAAGAGGGCGTTCTGCACGATGATGCCGGGCAGGGCGAAAGTCAGATAATCCCCCGGCGACCCGGCGATCGCCCCGCCGAAGACGTAGGTGAACAGCAGCACGAACATCAGCGGCTGGATGCTGAGGTCCAGCAGCTCCATCGGGTTGTGCTTGATCTGCACCAGGCTGCGCCACGCCAGGGTGCCGGTGTGCCGCAGCCCGGCGACCGGGCTCACCCACGTCTGCCGGCCCGACACCTCGGGCGCGGTGGTGACAGCGGTCACGATTTGGTCCCTCCCATGGCGGTGGCGGTGGGCTGCGGGCCGGAGCCAGCCGACGGCCGCTGCCCGGTGGTGGTCTCCGGGCCGGCGCCGCTCGGCTCGGCCCGATGGCCGGTGAGCGACAGGAACACCTCGTCCAGGCTCGAGCTGCGCAGCGCCAGCTCACCCACCTGGACGCCGGCGTCGTCGAGCCGGCGCACCACCGCCGGCAGCAGCTCCGGATCGGCGGTACTGACCGTCACGGTGGTCTGCGCCAACGCCGGCTCATGACCGGACAACTCCCGCAGGGCGGCCAGCACGATCGGCAGCTGCGTCGGATCGGTCGGCCGTACGGCCAGCACCTGCGCGCCGGTCTTGGCCTTCAGCTCCTCCGGGGTGCCCCCGGCGATCACCTGGCCGTGGTCCACCACAGCGAGTTCGTCGGCGAGCTGGTCCGCCTCCTCGAGGTACTGGGTGGTCAGCAGCACCGTGACACCGGTCGCGACCAGCCCACGGACCAGTTCCCACAGCTCGTTGCGGCTGCGCGGGTCCAGACCGGTGGTCGGCTCGTCGAGAAACAGCACCTGGGGCCGACCGACCAGGCTGGCAGCCAGGTCGAGCCGGCGGCGCATACCGCCGGAGTACGTCTTCGCCGCCCGGTCGGCGGCGTCGGTCAGATGGAACTCGGCCAGCAGTTGGCGGGCCCGGGACCGGGCATCCGGCCGGGACAGGTCGAGCAGCCGGCCGATCATCACCAGGTTCTCGACACCGGTCAACGTCTCGTCGACCGAGGCGTACTGCCCGGTCAGGCCGATCAGCTGGCGGACCTGATGGGCTTGGCGGACCACGTCGAAGCCCTGGACGCGGGCGTGCCCGGCGTCCGGGTGCAGCAGGGTGGCGAGCACCCGGACCGCGGTGGTCTTGCCCGCACCGTTGGGCCCGAGCAGCCCGAACACGGTGCCGGGGCGTACCGCGAGATCCACCCCGGCCAGCGCGGTGGTGGAACCGAAGCGCTTGACCAGCCCTTCGGCCCAGATCGCGTGCGACATCTCCGCTCCTGTCGTTCGTCTGTGCACACCACAATGAACGACGGGGCCGACATTTTGCCAAGCAATTGCCGACCCGCTCGGGTCGGCGACCCGACAACCTGCGGCTCGGACCAGGCCTGAGACCCGCGATTCAGGCCAGGTTCGACGAACGCGGGTAGGCGTCGTCGGGGTCGGTCAGCACGTTGACCAGGTACGGAACCCCGGCGTCGAAAGCCCGTCGCAACGCGGCACCGATGTCCCCGGCCCGCCGGACGGTCTCCCCGGCACCGCCGAGCGCACCGACGATCTCGTCGTAACGCAGTCCCGGCTGCAGATCGGCGGCGACATCGTAGCCGTACATGGCGCGCATCGGGTGCTTCTCCAGACCCCAGATGCCGTTGTTGCCGACCACGATCACCACCGGCAACTTCTGCCGGGCCAGCGACTCGACGTCCATCAGCGAGAACCCGGCCGCGCCGTCGCCCATCAGGACGCAGACCTGCCGGTCAGGGTAGGTCAGTCGGGCACCCATCGCGTAGCCCATGCCGGTGCCGAGACAGCCGTACGGCCCAGGGTCGAGCCAGCTGCCGGGCACCGCCGGCTCCAGGTAGCGGCCGGCGTAGGAGACGAAGTCGCCGCCGTCGCCGATCGTCACGGCGTCCGGGTCCAACACCGCCCGCAGCTCGCCGTAGATCCGCCCCGGGCGGATCGGGTCGGTGTCGGCGGCCAGTTCGACCGCGTCCCGGGCCTTGGCCTTGTCCTCGGCGACGCGCAGCTCCGCCAGCCAGTCGGCGTGGTCGTTGCGCTCGCCCGGGTGGTCGGCCAACGCGGACAGGATCAACCGCAGGTCGCCGGCGGGTGAGACGGCCGGCTGTACGTGCGTCGCCCGCTGGCTCGGCGCGTCGACGACGTGCACCACCTGGGCGGCGCCGAAGTCACCGAAGCCGAGGCGGAAGTCCAGTGGCGTGCCGATCACCACGACCACGTCGGCACCGCCGAGGGCGACCCGGCGTGCCTTCGCGAACGACAGCGGATGGCCCGGCGGAAGTGCGCCGCGCCCCATTCCGTTCGTGAAGACCGGCACCCGCAACGCCTCCGCTGCCTCCCGCAGTGCGGCGATGGCGTCGGCCGCGTACACGTCGGATCCGGCGATGATCACCGGGCGTTCGGCGGCGGCGATCAACCGGGCCGCCGCGCCGACGTCGTCCGGGTCAGGCTCGATCACCGGGACCGCGTCGGGCGTGGGCGCGACGACCTCGCCGGTCGAGAAGATCACTTCCAGCGGCAGGTCGAGAAAGGCCGGGCCCCGGTGCGGGGTGAGTGCCGCGGTCAACGCGGCGGCGACCGCCGCCGGCACGTCGTCGGTCGAGGTCACCGTGGCCGCGTGTTTGGTGACCGGTGCGACCAGCGGCACGTGGTCGATCTCCTGCAGGCTGCCCGAACCCCACCGGAACGCCGGTGCCCGCCCGCCCACCACCAGCACTGGCGCGGCGTTGAAGAAGGCGCTGGTCAGACCGGAGATGCCGTTGGTGACGCCGGGCCCGGCGGTCAGTGCCGCCAGCCCTGGGCGGCGCTGCAACTTGGCGACCGCCTCGGCGGCGAACACGGCGGTCTGTTCGTGCCGCACGTCGTAGATCGGCAAGCCGGTGGAGTGCGCCGCGTCGTAGAGCGGGAAGAGGTGCCCGCCGGAGAGGGTGAACAGCTCACGTACGCCGTACGCCCGCGCGGCGGCCAGGGTGAGCGCTCCGCCGTGACCCTCGATCCGCTCCGTCATCGTCGGTCTCCTCCCATCGAGCGGGCCAGCCGGTCGGCCCACCCCAAGTAGGTTACCGCCCAGTCACTTAGCCCTGGGATCTCAGCGGCCGGTGAAGTCGGGCTTACGCTTGGCAACGAAGGCCGTCATCCCCTCGGTGCGGTCGTCGGTGGCGAACAGGCCGGCGAACAGCTGGCTCTCCCAGGCCAACCCGGACGCCAGGTCCATCTCCAGGCCACCGTCGATCGCCAGCTTCGCCGCCTTCACCGCCTGCGCCGGGCCGCCGACGAACGGGCGGACGAGATCGAGCGCCGCCGCGTACACCTGGTCGGCCGGCACGACGAGGTCGACCAGGCCGATCCGCTGCGCCTCGTCGGCGTCGACCATCCGGCCGGTCAGGATGATGTCCTTGGCCCGGGCCGGACCGACCAGGCGGGCCAGCCGCTGGGTGCCGCCGGCACCGGGGATGACGCCGAGCTTGATCTCCGGCTGGCCAAGTTTCGCGTCCTCGGCGACGACCCGCCAGTCGCAGGCCAGTGCCAGCTCACAGCCGCCACCGAGGGCGTAACCGGTGATCGCGGCGACCACCGGCTTCGGGATCCGGGCGATCGCGTCAAAGGCGCTGGAGAGTTGCGCCGCCCGGGCCGACATGTCCACGTACGACATGTCGGCCATCTCCTTGATGTCGGCGCCGGCGGCGAAGACCTTCTCTCCGCCGTAGACCACGACCGCGCGGACCTGCTCGTCGTCGGAGATGGTCCGGGCGGCCGATCGCAGCCCTTCCTGTACCTCGGCGTTGAGCGCGTTCATCGGCGGTCGGGAGAGCCGGATGGTGGCGATGCCACCATCGACCTCGACCAGCACCAGCTCGGACACGGCAGACCTCCCCATTGACGTCGCGTTGTGAGACAGCCTACGGCCAACGCCAGAGAGTGGGTAACGTGATCCACAACGTGAGGAGGGCAGCCGGTTGACTACCTACTACGATGACAAATCGGTACACATAACCTCTGCTGAGATCCGGGTGGACCAGCAACGACATCCGCTCACCGACCTGCACCGGATCTGGCAGCGGCGCGGTGCCCGATCGTGGAGTGCCCTGGCTGGCCGGGGGATGGTCGGGGTCGCCTTCCTCGCGCCAGTGGTCACCGCGATCCTCGGCCTCGTCACGGCGTTGACCATCAGCGCCTCGCCGACGGTCACGATCACGCTGATCGGCGGTTCCATCCTCGTCGGACTTGTCATCGTGCCCTTGGCCGACCTGCTGCTCGGCCTGCTCGACGACTCGTACGACCGGGGCGCGCATCTGCTCGAACTCTGGGCGGAGGTGCGGGGCACTCCGGTGCTGTTGGTGTCCAGCCGCGACGCGCTGCGGATGGGCCGCATCCACCGGGCGCTACGGCGCGCGGTCGAGGCCGCGCTGGACGCCGAGGCCCTCGCCGAGACGAGCGCACCGGCGCGCGACCGTGCCCGGCTGCCCGCCGGCACCTCAGAACTCGTGCGCGAACAACGCCACCGCCAGCAGGCTCGCCGCCCACAGGTGCAGACTGGCCACGGCTACGGCGGTGGCCGCCAGATCGACCGGGCGTACCGCCCTGCCGGTAACCCGTGACCTGATCAACCAGGCCACGGCGAGCACGACCGCCGTCAGTGCAGCCGCCCAGTGGAACACGCCGGCCGCTCCCAGCAGCAGCACGGCCACGAGAGCGACCGGGCGCAGGCCGGTGTCGGGCCGGGCCGGCATCTCTGGCAGCTGGTCGTCCCCGGCGACCTCACGCAGGGCGGTACGCGCCCGCTCCAGCCTGGTGCGCGCCTGCTCCAGCGGGCTCGGCTGCGCGGGCGGCGGCGCGACTGGCGGGTAGCCCGGCGGCGGATACGGCGGGTAGCCCGGGTACCAGCCCGGACGAGCCGGGTAACCCGGATAGGCCGGCACCGCCGGCTGACCGGTCAGCGGAGCCGGCCACTCGCCCGGCCCGGCCGGATAGACCGGCAACGCGGTGGGATAGACCGGCAGTGCCGGGTACGGCGGCAGTGCGGTTGCATGCAACAGCACCACCGGGGCCGCCGCAGGTGCCGCTGCGGCGGCGGGGCGGGTCATCTCATCGGCCAACGCCAGCAGCGCGCGCTGCACCTCGCGTACCGCCCGGCCGGCCGCTGCGCGGGTCGCCGGTGCCACCCCATCGCGGACCAGCCGGCGCACCCGCGCCCGGTCCACGTAGCCGGTCAGCGCCTGAGCCTCGGATTCCGTCGCCGCCGGCGGCTCGGCGCTCACCAGGCGTCGAACGGCCTGACGGATCTCGACCCGGCGCAGCCGGGCCAGCCACCACACCGCCGCCGCGGTAGGCACCCAGACGATCAGCAGGTAGCCGGCGAGGTCGCCGGCGGGCTGCGGCCAGGTCGGGACGGCCAGCGCGAACGGCGCGTTCACCGCGGCGTGCGTCAGCCAGGAGAGCCCGATCGCGGCGACCAGCACGCCGACCCGCCGGGCCATGCTCCGGTCGGACCGCAGCAGCAGGTAGGTGACGCCGGCGCCGAACGTCGCGGTGAACAGCGCATGGCCGGCCACTCCGGGCACCAGCGCTCGCAGCACCACCATCGAGGCGGCGGCGGACACGTCGTCGGGCAGCGGATCGTCGGCCGCGATCAGGGCGTAGCCGAGGTCCTCGACGGCGGCGAACCCGACCCCGACGATCGCGCCGTAGACAGCGCCGGCGAAGACGGTCCGCAGGTGTGGGCGGGCGGCGAGGAAGAGCAGCAGCACCCCCGCGCCCTTGGCCAACTCCTCGGCCGTCGGGGCGACCAGTGCCGCGCCCCACAGCGCGGCGAACCACGGCGAGACGGTCTTGGCGAGAATGTCGTCCAGGAACCAGCTCGAACCGGCGCCGACGGCCACCGAGACGGTGGCGCCCCAGCCGAAGGCCAGCGCCACCAGCCACCAGGGTCGCCGGGCCAGCTGATCGATCGACCGGACGACCAACAGCACGGCCACCGTGTACGCGGCGACCAGCGGGAGCGCCACCAGCGCCGACAGCGGTGTGGTGAAGGCCAGGAACAGCAGGAACACGATCAGCCCCAGGCTGGTGAAGCCGACGGTGCCGGTCAGCAGCCAGAAGCTGGGGACCCGCACCGGGGTCCAGGCCGGGCTCGTCACGGCGACTCCTCAGTACGCAGACTGTCGATCGCGCGCTGCACCGCAGGGGGCACGGCGGCGCAGTCGGCCACCCCGACAACCGTGGCGGTCACGCCGGTTCGCCCGCTCGCCGGGCCAGCCGCGACGACGGTGAGGCAGCCGCCGAATCCGTCGTCGAACCAGTCGGGCAGGTCCTGCCGGACCCCGACGAAGCCGGAGCCGGGCAACCGCACCCGCTCGAGTTCGGCGGACGGGTCGAGCACGTCCCAGCTCAGCCGTTCGATGGCGTGGTCGATGAAGGTCTGTGGCTCGCCGACGAACCGCCGGGCGGTCAGGGCCAGCTCCACGCCGTCGCCGACATCGATTGCGACGTCCCCGGAGCCGGGCCGGGATTCGACGGTGAGCCTGGCGTCGGTGGGCGGCTCGATGGACACGCCGTAGCCGACGTCGAGCCGGTCGGTCAGTCGCGGACCGTCGTCGGGCAGGGCGAGCGCGACGAACCCGGGCAGGCACAGCATCATGACCAGCCCGACCAGCACACCGACCCCGGCGAGAGCGTTCCGCCAGCCCTTGTCCACCTGACCATGGCTCCTCTCGGACGACCGCCCGAGTCGGATCGCGTCGTCGGGGTGTTCCACAGTGCCAGACCGGTGCCAGCGGCGGGGAACCGGGCGGCGGTGGCCGACTGGCCGCACAATGAGTGGATGCCACTTCCGCTGCCGACTCCGGCAAACCTCCTCGCGTTCACCCGGTCGGCGGCCGGTCAGGTCACCGACACCGTGTCCGGGGTTGCCGGGCAGGTCACCGACACCGTCACCGGGGTAGCCGGCCGGGCGACCGGTCAGGCCGGCCAGGTCACGTCACAGCTGGGTCGGTTGGCCGCCGGGTACGCGGCGGTGCCGGCGCGGGCGTTCGCCGTACTGGACGAGATCGAGGCGTTGGTGCAGCGGGTCGGCACGGTGGTGGACCGGGTCGAGGTGCTGCTCGACCGCAGTGCGCGGGTGGTCAACGAGACGGAGGAGGCGACCCGCCGGGTGGAGACGATCGCCACGGCTGCCACCACGGCGGTGGCGGCGGCGACCCGGGTGGCGGCGGCCGCGGAGACGTTGCTGACCGATGCCGACCGGGTGGCGCTCGGCGCGAGCCGGGTGGTCGAGCGCAGCGAGCAGATCGCCGGGCGCTCCGCCGAACTCCTCGGTGAGTACGAGCCGACACTGCGACGCGGTGCGCCGATGGCCCGGCATTTCGTCGAGCAGCTCAGCGAAGACGAGGTCGACGCGGCGGTCAAGCTGGTGGACGAGCTGCCCCGGCTGACCCGACACATGCAGTCCGACGTACTGCCGATCCTGGCCACTCTGGACCGGGTCGGCCCGGACATCCACAGCCTGCTGGAGGTGACCCGGGATCTGAAGCTGGCGGTCGCCGGGATCCCCGGGCTGCGCATGCTGCGTCGGCGCGGAGCCGACCGGCTCGGCGAGGACGAGCAGGTTCCGCCGGCGGCGGATTGACCGAACGGCCTAGCATTCGCGGCATGCGTACCAAAGGATCCGGGCTTGTCGTGGTGGTGGCCGCGGCGCTGACGGCGGTCTTGGCGCTCAGTGGATGCGGCGCGGTGGCGGGCGGCGCGGCCGGGCAGGCCGTCGAGCGCGGCGGTGACCCCGCCGCCGACCGGACGGCGCGGACGTTGAGCGCCGCCGAGGTCGAGGCCAATGCCAAGGTACGGCTGCCGCCGGGAACGGTGCTGCTGTCGACATCGTTCCAGAGCGCACTGGACTGGCATCTGACGGCGATGTTCCGGTTCCCGGCCGGTGAGCTCCCCCGGTTCCTGGCCGACAGCGGTTTCCCGCAGCCGGAGCCGGGTCTGCGGGCGGTTCGCGACACCGCACACTCGACAAGTGACACCTGGCGCCCGGACCAGGCGGTGACGGTGTCCGGCGTCGAGCAGTTGTCCGAGCCGGTCGACGGCGTGTTCCGCAGCCTGTTGCTGGATCTCGACCGGCCGGACGAGGTGACCGGTTACCTGGTGGCGTTCACGACCTGACAAGTCCAGCAACAGACGAGCAAGCAAGACCTTAAACAGCTTGTTGAAAACAGTCAGTTGACAACCGGAGATGCGAGTGATTGGATCGGGGCATGACTGTCGACGACTCGTTCGTCCCGCCCGACGCGGCCCGGTCCCGGGCACACCGCACGCACGCCGCGCTGGCGCGGATCGCCGAGCGGCACGCCGACACACCCACCCGGCGGCACCGCCACCTGCACGCCGAGATGGTCGATCCGTACGAAACCGTCCGGCTGGTGCTGGCCCTGGCCGTCGGCGGCGCGGCGGCCGAGACGGACGAGCCGCCGCTCGACCAGACCGACCTGCTCGCGGCGCTGACGCTGATCGCACCGGTCCGGGCCGACCTCGACGCGGTCGAGTTGGGCTTGCTGGAGACCGCCCGGCAACGGGGCCTCACCTGGCAGGTGATCGCCTTCGGGCTCGGCCTGGGCACCGCCCAGGCCGCGCGGCAACGCTACGAACGGCTCTCCGGCCGTAGCGTCCCGCCCGCTGCGCTCGGCGCGCGGGAGACCGCGACGACGTCAGACGCGGACCAGGCCGGGACGGCGTAGGTCCTCGACGTCGACCACCTCGCGACCCAACGGCCAGAACGCCGCCGGGACCAGCTTGAAGTTGGCGATGCCGAACGGGATACCGATGATCGTCAGGCAGAGGGTGAAACCGGTGACGATGTGGGTGAGCGCCAGCCACCAACCGGCCAGCACCACCCAGAGGATGTTCGCCAACCCGGAGCCGATCCCAGCCCCGGGCTTGGCCACCAGCGTCCGGCCGAACGGCCACAGGGAGTAGTAGGCCAACCGCAACGACGCCACCCCGAACGGGATAGTGACGATCAGCGCGAAGCAGATCAGCGCCGCCAACCCGTACGCGAGGCCGAGCACGATGCCGCCGCCGAAGATGAGCCAGAGCAGGTTGAGAATGACTCGCATGTCTCGATGATCGCGCACCCGCGCCACTGCCCGCCGGGCAATCGGCCAACCACGGCGACCTGGTTCAGCCGGCCAACGCGTCGATCTCGGCCCGGTCCGGCAGTGACACCGACGCGCCCAACCGGCGTACGCACGCCGCCCCGGCGGCCGACGCCCAGCGGACCGCTTCGACCAGCTCCCGGCCCTCCCCCCAGGCCACCGCCAGCGCCCCGGTGAAGGCGTCCCCCGCCGCGGTCGTGTCCACCGCCTCCACCGCGAACGCCGGCGCGTGCTGCACCGTACCGTCGCGGTCGACGAACCAGGCGCCCTCCGCGCCCAGGGTGAGCACCGCTCGGCGTACCACCGACAGCAGCGCCGCCGGGTTCTCCCGCCCGGCGCCGACGATCGCCCGCGCCTCCACCTCGTTGACCACCAGCAGGTCCACCGCGTCCAGCAACTCGGCTGGCAGCTGGCGGGCGGGCGCGGCGTTGAGCACCACCCGGGTGCCCGCCTCGCGGGCCGCCGACGCGGCCGCCAGCACCGTTCCCAACGGGATCTCCAGCTGCGCCACCAGTACGTCGGCCGCCCGGATCGCCGCCAGCTCCGGCTCGGTGAGCCCATGCAACGCCGCGTTGGCACCCGGCGTCACGACGATCGCGTTCTCCCCGGCCGTGTTGACCATCACGACCGCGACACCGGACGACCCGTACACCACCCGCAGCTGACCGGTATCCACGCCGGACCGGGCGATCCGCCCGGTGAGGGTGACCCCGAACGCGTCCGATCCGACCGCGCCGAGGAAGACGCAGTCCCCGCCGGCGCGGGCCGCGGCGATCGCCTGGTTGGCGCCCTTGCCGCCGGGAACCATGACGAAGTCGCTGCCGAGCAGGGTCTCCCCCGGCAGCGGCAGGCGGGGCGTGGTCGCCACCAGGTCCATGTTCGCGCTGCCCACCACCGCGATCCGCGGGCGTGTCACGGGTTCTCCAATCGGGCGGGCGCGGGCGGTCGTCAGACGGCGCGGGCGGTGTAGCGGTCGCCGACCCGGTCGACCACCAACGGCAGGCCGAACGTCTTCGACAGGTGGTCCCCGGTGATCGTCGCGGCCAGCTCGCCGGCGGCCACCACCACGCCTTCGCGCAGCAGCAGGGCGTGGCTGAAGCCCGGCGGGATCTCCTCGACATGGTGGGTGACCAGCACCAGCGCCGGGGCGTCCGGGTCCTGGGCCAGGGTGCCCAGCCGGGCGACCAGTTCCTCGCGCGCGCCGAGATCGAGCCCGGCCGCCGGCTCGTCGAGCAGCAGCAGCTCCGGGTCGGTCATCAACGCCCGGGCGATCTGCACCCGCTTGCGTTCCCCTTCGGACAGGGTGCCGTAGTCGCGCTGGGCGAAACCACCGACGCCGAACTGCCCGAGCAGCTCCTGGGCCCGGTCGACGTCCATCGCGTCGTAGCGCTCCCGCCAGCGGCCGACCACCGACCAGGCCGCGGTGAGGACAACGTCGAGCACCCGCTCGGTGCCGGGAATCCGCTCGGCGAGCGCCGCCGTGGTCAGCCCGATCCGGGTACGCAGCTCGGCCAGGTCGGTGCGGCCCAGCTGCTCGCCGAGGACCCGCACCACACCGGTCGTGGGGTGCAGCCGGCCGGCGGCGAGGCTCAGCAGGGTGGTCTTGCCCGCGCCGTTGGGGCCGAGCACCACCCAGCGCTGCTCGGGGCGCACCCGCAGGGTGACGTCCTGCAGCAGAGCCGTGCCGGAACGGGTCACGCCCACGGAGTCGAACTCGATCACCAAGTCGTCAGCAACGGTAGGCACCGGACCATCCAACCACGCCAACAGGCCGCTCACCGCACCCGGCCGGACGGAGGTGGCCGGCGCCACGCACCAGCCGGCCGGGGCCGCCGGTCACCCACCGGGGTCACCCGTTCACCCCACCGTGGAGCCGAAGACCTCGTCTCGAACCGCGTCCAGGGCGATCCGCAACGCTCCCTGCAGCACCGGCTCGTCCTCCACCTCGGTGACCGTGACCCGGGGCGCGACGAGGGTGATCGCGGCTACCTCGTGCTGCACCCGCTCGGCCAGGGCGCTGCCGCCGGCCCGGCCGACCTCTCCGGTGAGCACCACGAGCGGTGGATCGAGCACGACGCAGCTGCTGGCGACGCCGAGCGCCAGCCGGCGGGCCAGTTCGTCGAGCAGCGGTCCGCCCCGGGTGCCGGCGGCGATCGCGGCCTGCACCGCTTCCCCGGCGCTGGCCGCCCGGAAGCCGTGCTCGCGGGCCACCGCGCGGACCGCGTCGGCCCCTGCGACCTGCTGGAACGCCGGTTTCGCCCGCCGGGACAGGTCACGCGGAATGGGCGCGCCGGGCACCGGCAGGTAGCCGATCTCGCCGGCCGCGCCGGTGCTGCCGTGGTGCAGCCGGCCGCCGAGCATGATCGCCAGACCGACTCCGACGCCGGCCCAGACCAGCACGAAGTCCGGCACGTCCCGGGCTGCTCCGGCGTGTGCTTCGGCGACCGCCGCGAGGTTGACGTCGTTCTCGAACACCACTGTGGTGGCCAGGTCCTCGCGCAGGGCGGCCAGCAGGCCACGGTGCCAGCGCGGCAGGTTGTACGCGAAGGTGATGTCGCCGGTGCCCGGATCGACCAGGCCGGGGGTGCCCAGCACCACCCGCCGTACGCCGGCCAGCTGCGCGTCGGCGCTGCTGACGGCCTGCACCACCGCGTTGTGCACCACGCCGACCGGATCATCGGTGTCCTTCGTGGACAGCTCGACCCGGCCGGTCACCGTACCGGCGATGTCGGCGCAGGCGGCGACCACTCGGTCGGGGCCGACGTCGACGCCGACCACGTGCGCGCTGCCCGGCTGTACCGCGTACAGCTGGGCGTTGGGCCCTCGCCCGCCGGCCTGCTCGCCGACCCGGACGACCAGGCCACGGCCCTCGAGGCGTTCGACCAGTTGCGACGCGGTCACCTTGGACAGGCCGGTCAGTTCGCCGAGCTGCGCGCGGGTGAGTGGACCCCGGGCGATGAGCAGCTCCAGCGCGGCCCGGTCGTTGAGCGCTCGCAGCAGGCGGGGCGTGCCGGGCAGGCGCGGGGAACCCATGTGTCGTCCTCTAGTATTTAGGAAAGTTAACTATTATCTTGATGAACCTCAGCGGGAGTAGCCGTAGCGTAGTCGCCGCCGACACCCACGGCAGTCGGACGACCCGGCATTCGCCCGCAACGACAGTGCCGTCGCGGTGCGACACTCGGACCGCGCGCAACGGTGTCACGAAGGGGAAGACGCATGCCGAACGACCCGGGTCTGCGCCGGCTGGCGCTGCGTACCCTGCTCGCCGCTTTCGCCGGAACCACCGTCCCGCAGTGGGCGATCGACCTGGTCGGCGACGGTCTCGCCGGGCACACCCTGTTCGGCGGCAACGTCGCAGACCCCGATCAGGTCCGGGCAGCCACCACCGCGCTACGCGCCGCCCACCCCGACGTGCTGATCGCCATCGACGAGGAAGGCGGCGACGTCACCCGGCTGGCCCACGCCACCGGCAGCCCGTACCCGGGCAACGCCGCACTCGGCGCGGTCGACGACCCGGCGCTGACCCGGCAGGTCTACCGCGCGATCGGCGGCGACCTCGCCGCCTGCGGCGCGAACCTCAACCTCGCACCGACCGTCGACGTGAACACCGCCGACGACAACCCGATCATCGGCACCCGGTCCTTCGGCGCGGATCCGGCCAGGGTCGCCGCGCACGCCGCGGCGGCCGTCGCCGGGCTCGCCGACGCCGGGATCGCCGCCTGCGCCAAGCACTTCCCCGGCCACGGCGCGACCGTCACCGACTCGCACCTCGAACTGCCCACTGTCGACGTACCGCTGGCCGTGCTCCGCGAGCGGGACCTGCCGCCGTTCGCGGCGGTGATCTCGGCCGGCGTCGCCGCGATCATGACCGCGCACATCCGGGTCCCCGCCCTCACCGGCGACACGCCGGCCACCCTGAGCCAGGCCGCGTTGACCGGGCTGCTCCGCCAGGAGTACGCGTACCAGGGGGTGATCGTGACCGACGCGTTGGAGATGCGCGGCGCGACCCTGGCCGCCGGCGGGATCGCGCCGGCCGCCGTCGCCGCCCTGGCCGCCGGCGCCGACCTGCTCTGCATCGGCGCCCGGGTCGATCAGGCCCTGGTGGAACGGATCGCGTCGGCGATCGCCGACGCGATCGTCGACGGCACCCTGCCGCGCGAGCGGGTCGAGCAGGCCGCCGACCGGGTCGGCGCGCTCGCCTCGGCGGTCGGTCCGGCTGCGGGTGGGACCCGGTCGGCGATCGATCTGGGGTACGCCGCGGCGCGGCGCGCGATCCGGGTGGAGGGAGTCCTCGACGGGCTGGACACCGCGCTGGTGGTGCAGCTGACCGCCGGCTCGACGATCGCCGAGGGACGGGTGCCCTGGGGGCTCGGCCCACACCTGGGCGGTGTCGAGCAGCTACGGGTGGCACCGGCCGAGATCTCGGTCGCCGAGGTGGTGGCCGCCGCCGGGGGGCGGCCGCTGGTGCTGGTCGGCCGGCATCTGCACCGGGTGCCCGGCGGCCCGGAGCTGATCGAGCAGTTGGCCGCCCGGCACCCGGTCTCGGTGGTCGAGATGGGCTGGCCGTCGGCGTGGCGCCCGGCCGGGGTACGGGCGTTCGTCACCACGTACGGTGCCAGCCACGCCAACGGCCGGGCCGCCGCCGAGGCGCTCGGCCTGGCCGCCTGACCGACCCTGCTCCCATTTCGCCGCGATCTTGCACTTATCGAGAACATTTTTCCGGATTGTCCGTCGATAAGTGCAAGATCGTCGAGAGAGGAGCGGGAGCGGGGCGTCAGTAGCGGTAGTGCTCCGGCTTGTACGGGCCGGCGACGTCGACGCCGATGTAGTCCGCCTGCGCCTTGCTGAGCACGGTCAGCTTGGCGCCGAACGCGTCCAGGTGCAGCCGGGCGACCTTCTCGTCGAGGTGCTTGGGCAGCACGTACACCTGCTTGTCGTACTCGCCGATCTTGGCGAACAGCTCCACCTGGGCGATCACCTGGTTGGAGAAGGACGTCGACATCACGAAGCTCGGGTGCCCGGTCGCGTTGCCGAGGTTGAGCAGCCGACCCTCGGAGAGCACGATCACCGCGTGCCCGTCCGGGAAGCGCCACACGTCGACCTGCGGCTTGATGTTGACCTTCTCGATCCCCGGCACCTTGGCCAGGCCGGCCATGTCGATCTCGTTGTCGAAGTGCCCGACGTTGCCGACGATCGCGTTGTGCTTCATCTTGGCCATGTGCTCGGCCATGATGATGTCCTTGTTGCCGGTGGTGGTGATGAAGATGTCGCCCCGCTCGACCACGTCGTCCAGGGTCACCACGTCGAGCCCGTCCATCGCCGCCTGCAACGCGCAGATCGGGTCGATCTCGGTCACCACGACCCGGGCACCCTGGCCACGCAGCGACTCCACCGCGCCCTTGCCGACATCGCCGTACCCGCAGATCACCGCGAGCTTGCCGGCGATCATCACGTCGGTGGCCCGGTTGAGCCCGTCGACCAGCGAGTGCCGGATGCCGTACTTGTTGTCGAACTTGCTCTTGGTCACCGAGTCGTTGACGTTGATCGCCGGGAAGAGCAGGTTGCCCTCGCGGGCCAGCTCGTAGAGGCGGTTCACGCCGGTGGTGGTCTCCTCGGAGACACCGATGATCGGCTCGGCCATCTCGGTGTACTTGGTCGGTGTCGCCGCCAGCGACGCCCGCAGGGTGTCCAGGATGATGCCGTACTCGTGCGAGTCCGTCGGCGCGGTCGACGGCACCGCCCCGGCCGCCTCGAACTGCTTGCCGAGGTGGATGAGCAGCGTCACGTCACCGCCGTCGTCGACGATCGAGTCCGGCCCCTTGCCGTCCGGCCAGGTGAGCATCTGCTCGGTGCACCACCAGTACTCCTCCAGCGTCTCGCCCTTCCACGCGTACACCGCGACGCCCTGCGGGTCGTCGACAGTGCCGTCCGGGCCGACGACGACCGCCGCGGCGGCGTGGTCCTGGGTGGAGAAGATGTTGCAGGAGACCCAGCGGACGTCGGCTCCGAGCGCGGTCAGCGTCTCGATCAGCACCGCGGTCTGCACGGTCATGTGCAGCGAACCAGCGATCTTCTTGCCCTTGAACGGCTGCTGGGCGGCGTACTCGCGGCGCAGCGCCATCAGCCCGGGCATCTCGTGCTCGGCGAGCTCGATCTCCTTACGACCGAACGCCGCCAGGGACAGGTCGGCGACCTTGAAGTCGCTGACCGAACCGGCGCTGTCGGCGGTCAGAGTGACGGTCACTAAAAGCTCCTCGGGTTTCAACGGATGCGTCCGTCCTGCCGGGTACGGCGCGCACGACTCCCGTCCACCATACGGCCCGGCACGCCGAATTTCCGATCCGAGGGCAGGCTGTGCGGTGTCGCCGTCGGCGACACCGCACAGCCGAAGTCCCGTGACACCGGCCCTGCGGCGGCGAGGCGAAAGCCACAGTCGCGGGCGGAGGTGTCAGTCGCGAGGCGGCAGCCTCAGTCGCGGGCGAGCGCGAATCCGACCGTCGGTCCGGCCCCACCGCCGTACGCGACCTGGATCAGCAGCGCGGCCACCGGCTCCAGGTAACGGGCGCTGGACAGCGGGCCGGCGTCGACCGTGTCGAACCCGAGCTGGGTGCCGAGTTCCTGTACGGACTTCTTGGCGGCCAGGTCGTCGCCGGCCACCGGCACCGACTGACGGACACCGCCGAGTACCGGGCGGGCGTGGTTGGGCGCCAGCACGGTGTTGAACGCCTTGACCACGTGGGCCGCCGGGATCATCGTCGCGACCTGTTCGGCAGCTGACGTTTCGTGCCCGACCAGCAACGACATGTGGTCCGGGCCCAGCGGGTTCGTCACATCGACCACGGTGGTGCCGGCCAGCGCGTCCGCCACCGGGCCGGCGAGAGTGCCGGCGAGTTCGGCGTACGGCACCGCCAGCACGACCAGCTCGGCGGAGGCGGCCCGCGACGCGTCACCCGCGGTGACGCCGGTGGCCGTGGTCGCCTCGGCCAGTCGAGGTGAATCCGGGCTCGACGCGGAGATCGTCACCTGGTGGCCGACTTCGGTCAGCCGGCGGGCCAGCGCGGATCCGACGTTTCCAGCCCCGATGATACCGATGTCCATCAGTGTCTCCCTCTCCGGCGGTTACAGCTCCGGCGGTTACCCCTCAGACGGTTGTGCTCACGACCAGGTACCCCCTCGGTCGAGTGGTACCCCGTCGGTCCGGCGGAAAACGGTGGGCGAGCGCCGCCTCAGCGGCCGACCGGGTGGAACAGCTCCGGTGACGCGGTGTCCAACGGCACCGCCGACGGCGGCACCAGGCCGAGCTGCACCCCCTGACGGGACAGCAACGACTCCAGCATCCAGTCGGCCACCACCCGCGTCCGGTTGCCCGGCATCGACGCCAGGTGGTAGCCGCGGGTCACCGCCTTGGCCAACGGCCCGGAGATCGGCACGTGCAGCGGGTTCGCCGCCGCCTGCGCGCCGCCGAGGTCGACCACGAAACCAAGATCCTTGTGCCGGTACGGGCGGAACGAGCCGTGCCCGTACGAGGCCGCCACGTTGTGCGCGGCGAGTCGGCCCTGGCGTACGGCGTGCTGGGCGGTCATCGGGGTGACCTCGCCGGGCTGGCTCGGGTCGGGTACGGCGGCGGCGTCGCCGCACGCGTACACCTCGGGATGCTGCGGTACGGCGAGGAACTCGTCGACCACCAGCCGACCCTTGATCGTGGTGAGGCCCAGATCGTCGACCACCGGGTCGGGGCGTACCCCGACGCACCAGATCAACGACCGGGTGGGGATGAACTCGCCGTCGGACAGGTGCACCCCGTCGCTGGTCGCCTCCTGTACCGACGTGCCGAATCTGGTCTCGACACCTCGGGAGTCGAGCACCTTCTGCGCGGCGATCGACATCCGCTCGTCGAGTTCCGGCAGCACCCGGCCGGCGAGATCGAGCAGCAGCCAGCGCACCTGTTGGCCGGCGAGTCGCGGATGGCGGCGGATCAGCAGGTCGGTGGCGGTGACACAGTGCGCGGCGACCTCCGTCCCGGTGTATCCGGCGCCGACCACGACGAAGGTGCACCGGGCGGCCCGCTCGGCGGGGTCGTCGGTCAGGTCGGCCAACTCGATCTGCCGCGTCAGATGGTCACGCAGGTAGAGCGCCTCGGGCAGGCCACGGAAGCCGTGCGCGTGCTCGTTGACGCCGGGGATCGGCAGCAGTTTGTTGACGCTGCCGACCGAGACGATCAGCCGGTCGTAGTGCAGGTCGGCGCGGGAGCCGTCGCCGTCGACGTAGCAGACCCGCCGGGCCGGCAGGTCGATCTGGTCGATCTCGCCCAGTACCACCCGCACGTTCGGCAGGGTGTCCGGCAGCGACACGGCGACCCGACGCGGCTCCAGCACCCCGGCGGCGACCTCCGGCAGCAGGGGCACGTACAGGAAGTAGTCGGTCGGGTTGATCAGGACGATCTCGGCCGCGCCATGGGCCAGCCGGGACAGGGTACGGGCCGCCTGGTAGCCGGCAAAACCGGCACCGACGATCACGATGCGCGGTCGACTCATTACGGATCTCCGATCGATCTCGACTATGGATCCGGAAGAGGGTGTCCCCGTGTCCGCTGGGCCCGGGCGCCGGGAAGACCAGCGAACTCTTCGGGGACACCCACCAGAGGGTTCCCGACACCTCCCGCCGGTAAACGGCTCGGCGAGCGGCGCTCATATGTTCTGTTCGTCGGTGCTCAGTTGTTCGGATCGTCGGTGCTGATGTCGGCCAGCACCGAGTCGGGCTCCCATTCGACGGCCAGGTCACCCATGGAGACCACGCCGACCAGGCGCCCGTCGTCGACCACCGGCAGTCGGCGTACCGAGTAGGTCCGCATCAGTTCGGCGGCCGCGACGGCATCGTCGTACGGCGACACGACGACCACGTCCTCAGTCAGGATCTGGTTCAGCTGGGTGCTGGCGGGGTCCATTTCGGAAGCCACCGCCCTGACCGTGATGTCCCGGTCGGTGATGATTCCTTGGATTTCGCTGCCATCGGTGACGATGATGTCGCCGATGTCAGCGTCACGCATCTGCCGCGCCGCTGCGGTCAGCATGTCGTTCGCGTCCATGGTGAACGGCCGGGCGGTCATGAACTCTCCAACGGTCGTCATCATGCGCTCCTCTCGGTGTCGGCGCCAGGTCCCGACTACCCGGGGGCGAACTCGGAAAACCAATCCCGACCGCAGGTCATCCTGGTCCGCGTGGCCCGCCCGGGAAGGTCCGGATCGGCTAGGCTCGGAGACCGGGTACGGCTGGGGCGCTCGGGGCGCTCGGGGCGCACGAAGCGGGCAAGCCGGGTAGGGAGCACGTCGTGTCGGTACGCCGGGGCAGCTGGCGTACGCCTCATTTGCCGGCTTGGCGGCTCCCGCCGCTGGCGGACCGGTCGTGGTGGCAGCGCACCGAGCGCTGGCGCGGGCTGCCGGCGTCCTTCGCGCTGATCACGGCGATCACCGTGATCGAGTTGCTGACCCAGACCGACGCGGTCGTCCTCGGTTTCCTGTCGCTCGCCCCACTGCTGGCCGCCGCCGTCGAGGCGACCCGTCGCACGGCGCTGGTCGCCGTCGTCGCCTGCGTCGTGGCGCTGGTCGCCGGCCTGCCCAGCGGCATGTTCGGCAGCCTGGACCACTTGCTGCGGACCAGCGTCGTCTTCGCTGTCGGCATCGTGTCGATCTACGTGGCCCGCTCCCGGAACCTGCGGGAGGCGCGACTGCGCCGGATGACCGAGATCGCCGAGGTGGCGCAGCGGGCCGTTCTGCGGGCCCCGCCGCCGACGCTGGGCGGTCTGGCCCTGGTCGCCCGCTACCTGTCCGCGTCGGAGGCGGCGAACGTCGGCGGTGATCTGTACGCGGTCGTGGACAGCCGGCACGGGGTACGGCTGATCATCGGCGACGCGTGCGGCAAGGGGCTGCAGGCGGTGCAGATGTCGGCGACCGTGATGGGGGCGTTCCGGCAGTCCGCCTTCGTCCAGCCGGATCTGGCGGCGGTCGCCGCCGACCTCGACCAGGCCGTGCACCGCGACGGGGTGAGCACCGGGCAGCCGGCACAGTTCGTGACCGCCGTACTGGTGGAGTTGACCGCGGACACCCTGACGGTGATCAACTGTGGGCATCCGGCACCGGCGCTGCGGACCGCCGACGGCATCCTGCAGATCCTGGATCCGCAACACCGGCACCCGCCGTTGGGGCTGCGCCGCGGCGCGCCCGATCCGCAACGGCTGACCCGGCCCTGGCGGGCCGGCGACCGGCTGCTGCTCTACACCGACGGGCTGGTCGAGGCGCGCAACGGCCGGGGTGAGTTCCTCGCCCCGGCCCGGGTCACCGCCTGCCTCGACCTGCCGGAGCGCGAAGAGGTTCTGGACCGGATCGTCGCCGAGCTGCACCGGCACGCCGGCGGCCAGATCGGCGACGACGCCGCCCTGCTGCTCGTCGAGCGCCAGGGCGGCGACTGACCCGGTCGTGCCCGGCCGCTGCGCCGAGGCTGCCTAGGCGGCTCCGGCGATGAGCAGCTCGGCGATCTGCACCGCGTTGAGCGCGGCGCCCTTGCGCAGGTTGTCGTTGGAGCAGAACAGCGCCAGACCATGCTCGACGGTCTCGTCGATGCGGATCCGGCCCACGTAGGTCGGGTCCTGACCGGCCGCCTGCAGCGGCGTCGGCACGTCGGACAGCGCCACCCCGGGAGCATCGGCCAGCAGTTCGGCGGCCCGCCGGGGGCTGACCGGGCGGGCGAACCGGGCGTTGATCTGCAGCGAGTGCCCGGTGAAGACCGGCACCCGTACGCAGGTGCCGGAGACCTTCAGCTCAGGAATGCCGAGGATCTTCCGGCTCTCGTTGCGCAGCTTCTGTTCCTCGTCGGTTTCCGCGGAGCCGTCGTCGACGATCGACCCGGCCAGCGGCAGCACGTTGAACGCGATCGGCGCGGCGAACGAACGCGGCGCCGGGAAGTCCACGGCGGCGCCGTCGAAGGCCAGCGCCGCCGCCCCCTCGGCCACCTTGCGGACCTGCTCGTCCAGCTCGGCGACGCCGGCCAGGCCGGCACCGGAGACCGCCTGGTACGTCGAGACGACCAGGCTGACCAGTCCGGCCTCGTCGTGCAGCGGGCGCAGCACCGGCATCGCGGCCATCGTGGTGCAGTTCGGGTTGGCGATGATGCCCCTGGGGCGATCGGCGGCGGCCTGCGGGTTGACCTCGGCGACCACCAGCGGTACGCCCGGATCCATCCGCCACGCCGACGAGTTGTCGATCACCACGGCGCCGGCCGCGGCCACCCGGGGGGCCAGTTCCTTGGCGGTCGCCTTGCCGGCTGAGAAGAGCGCGATGTCCAGCCCGCTGTAGTCGGCGCCGGCCGCGTCCTCGACGACGACCTCGCCGCCGCGCCACGCTATCGGCCGGCCGGCTGACCGGGCCGAGGCGAACAGCCGCAGCTCGTCGACGGGCACCTGCCGTTGCTCCAGCACCTGCCGCATGACGCCACCGACCTGCCCGGTCGCGCCGACAATCCCGATCCTCATCTGGCAAACCCCGATCCTCGTGTACGCGAAGGTTACCGACGGGCCGGGGTGCCATGAAACCGAGTTGTCCCACATCACCTTCCGACCCGTCGACATCCACCGTCGCCGAGCGGTCAGCCGTAACGCCCGGCGTTCGCCGGCCCGTAGCGGCGGACGAGTTGTGGTTGGCGCCACATCGGCCACAGCAGCGGACCGCCGTCGGGCAGGTGGAACGGAGCCGTGGCGGTCAACTGGTAGCCGAGCCGGGCGTACAGATCGCGGGCACCTGGGCTGCTGGCCACCACGTAGGCGGCACTGCCGGCAGTGTCGAGGATGGCGTGCCGGTGGGCAAGCAACGCCGTACCGAGGCCAGCACGCTGCCGGTGCGGCGTCACCCCGAGGTACGCCAGGTAGTGATGCTCCCCCACCGGGTGTCGCTCGGCTAGCGCGTTGTCCAGCAGCCGGAACCGGTGGGCGTACTCGCGGCAGGTCTCGTCGAGCAGCTGCTCGTACTCGACCGGGTTGGGCAGGATCAGGCTGCACGGTCGCCACACCGCCACCGCGCTGTAATCCTCGGTGAGGTAGATGCTGCCTTGGCGCAACCCGTAGTCGATCAGGGCCGGGCAGAACCGTTGGAGGACCTGCCTGCGGGCTACCGGATCCGGGATCAGCCAGGTGGCTTCGGGGGCGTCCAGAAATGCCTCCACGAGTGTCTTCGCCGCTCGTGGGGTGTCGGTGTAGGTCGCGTACCGGATCAACACCGACGTTTGGAGCTGGGGCATCAGCGCTCGCCTCTCTGCGGCACATTTGCGGACACCCGGGTACAACGGACAACACACCCCCAAGGGTTCGAATGTGTTTGCCCGCCTACTTTCGGCGAGGAAGTAGTCGTTTCGTGACCGAGTCGGGTCCACAGCAGGAATGTGGAATACAGCTGCAGGTGATGGCGCTCGTGAAGGTGGCCGACCACCTCGAAGTGAGTCGGCAGCGGGCGGCCCTCCTGGTGGACCGCCCCCGACCTTCCGACCCCGATCGACGCCCTCGCCGTCGGACGGATCTGGCTCGCCGCCGACGTCCGGTCCTACACCGACAAGCGCAACCGCCGGATCACCGGGTCCGCGGGGCAATAGTCCGACTCGTCCAGGTCCAGCCCTGCTGGGGGGAGCGCCATCGCCCCTCGCACGAACGGTTGGGGGCAATGGCGCTTCCCGCAGCGCCGGTCAGTTGGTGCAGGGCACGCAGTAGCGGGCGTGCGGCAGGATCTCCAGCCGCTCCCGGGGAATGTCGCCGCCGCACTTGTCGCAGCGGCCGTACCTGCCTTCGGCGATCCGGGCCAACGCCTCCACGGCCTGGTCGTAGCCGCGGCGGGCGGCCACGATCAGCGCGGCCTGGGTGTGCGCGTCCCGGGGGTCGCCGGTGTCATCGGTGAGTTCGGTCAACTGGGCCCGGTGCACGTCCAACTGGTCAGCCAGCTGTGTCCGCGCCTGTTCGATCCATTCACTGGTGTTCCTGCCCTGCAGTTCGGTGCTCATCAGGTCTCCTGAAACAGAAAAAGGGCCGAAGCTGATGTGCTTCGCCCTGGGCGGCCGTCGGATGGATGTACACCGGCCGCCGGGAGGACCTCGACCGGTGGGCACGGGCACGACGATGGCAGCCGTGACAGTCACGGCTCCGTCGCGCTGCGCTGGGGCACCCATGCGGCAACCATAGGCCGGCTCCCCTGGAAAGCCAACCAGTTACCCACCCGCACCCGAGTGCCACGAGCGATCCGGCGGCCGGCTGATCTGACTTACTCCAACGGACGGGGACGGAGAGCCCTTCCGCGAGAACCCGCACTGCTGGCCGGCCCACCTGGGACCGGCCAGCAGTTGCCGCGACAGATCAGGAGGCGTCGAGCAGCTCCCCCAGACCGGATGCGGTCAGCTCGTCGCGGATCTGTGCGGCGTCGCCCTCCACCACCAAGGTGAGCCCCTCGGCCTGCAGGTGGTTCGCGGCGGCCGCCGAGACCTGCTCCACCGTGGCCGACAGCAACTGCTCCCGCAGCTTGGCGTGGTAGTCGTCGGGCAGACCGTGTACGACCAGGGTCCCCAGCGCACTGGCGATCGCGCCCGGGGTCTGCAGCTCGACCGAGAGCTGCCCGGCCCGCCACGACCGGGCCACGGTCAGCTCATCCTCGGTCACCCCCTCGGCCTGGGTACGCGAGACCTCGCCGACCGTGTCGATCAGGGCGGGCGCGGTGACTCCGGTCTGCACGCTGGAGCTGACCGAGAATCGGCCGAACCGGCGGGACATCCCGAAATCCGACCTGATGCCGTACGTGTAGCCGCGTACCTCGCGGATCAGATGGTTGAGCCGCGATGTGAAGGCACCACCGAGGACGGTGCTGGCCAGGCTCATCGGCACGTAGTCGGGGTGCGCCCGGTGCGGCGCGGGGTGGCCGAGCCGCAGGGTGGACTGCACCGCGCCCGGCCGGTCGACCAGGACGACCCGTCGCCGGTCGCGCAGCGCCACCGGCAGCGGCGGGTCGACCGGCGGCGACTCGCCGGTGGCCGCGCCGAAGGCGGCCGCACCGAGCGCATCCAGATCGATCAGGTCGAGGTCACCGGCGACCAGCAGGGTGCCGGGGCGGGTCAACCAGGCGCGGTGGAACTCGACGACGTCGTCCACTGTGACTGCCGCCACCGAGTTCGGGTCGCCGCCCATCGGCCGGCCGTGCCGCTGGTCGCTGCCGAACAGGTCGGCCCGCAGCGCGGCGTCGGCGCGCGGACCCGGATTGGCCCAGTACATCCGCAGCGCGGTCGCCTCGTCGTCGCGTACCCGCTCGACGTCGGCCGGTTCGAGCCGGGGCGTCCGGACCGCTTCGGTGAGCAACTCGACGGCTGCGCCGAGCCGGTCGGCGCTGACCTGCACACCGACCCGGAACGAATCCCAGTCGGCGGAGACGAACAGCTCGGTGCCGAGACCTTCCAGCGCCAACGCGTACGCGGCGGAGTCCCGGCTGCCGGTGCCCTCCTCCAGCGCCTTGGCGAGCACGCCGGCGAGACCTTCCCGGCCGGCGGGTTCGCGGCCGGCACCGGCGTCGAGCAGCAGGGTGGCCACGGCCAGCCGGTGGCCGGGCAGGTGGGCGGCGACGACCTGGCCGCCAGCCACCGCCCGGCGGATCACGGCCGGGAAGCGGTACGGCCGAGCCGCGCCGGCCTCGGGACGCTGCGCGATGATCGTCACTTGTCGTCCTCCGGCAGGTAGCTGAGCTGGACCCTGTTGTCGGCCCGCAGCAGGCGGGCGGCTTCGTCGTTGACCGTCTCGGCGGTGACCGACAGCCAGCCGGGCAGCCGCTCCGCGGCACGCGCCGGCTCGCCGAACTGGGTGGTGTAGCGGCCGAGCAGGTCGGCCCGGCCTTCGAAGGTGGCGACCTGCCGCCACCAGGCGGTGGTCAGCAGCGCCTTGGCCCGCTCCACCTCGGCGTCGGTGACGCCGTCACGGGCGACCTCGTCGAGGACCCCGATCAGCCCGTCGGCGAGCCGCTCCGCGGTCACCTCCGGCTGGGCGGTCGCGGTGATGATCAGCGGCGCGGGTGCGTGCGCCAGGTCGACGCCGTACGCGCCGAGGTAGTCCGGCTGGGCGATCCGGGCACCGTCGGCGAGCCGCTGGTAGAGCCGGCTGCCCCGGCCGCTGCCCAGCACGGTGCCGAGCACGGTCGTCACGTCGTAGGCCGGGGTGCCGAACGGCTGGGTCCGGTAGGCGACGTAGTGCCGGATGCCCGGCACCTCGGCGGTGACGGTCTCGGTGACCGGGCCGTCCAGCGGCGCCGGGTGGTGTCCGTCCGGGGCCGGCGGGATGTCCTCGCGCGTGACGATGCCGCCGAAATACTTGTCGGCGAGGCTGAACACCTCGGCGGCGTCGGTGTCGCCGACGACGGTCAGCACCGCGTTGTTCGGCGCGTAGTACATCTGGTGGAACGCCTGGAAGGTCGCCAGGTCGGCGGCGTTCAGGTCGTCCATCGAGCCGATGGTGGCGTGGTGGTACGGGTGCCCGACCGGGTAGAGCAGCGGCAGCAGCCGCAGCCAGGCGTCGCCGTACGGCACGTTGTCGTAGCGCTGCCGGCGCTCGTTCTTGACCACCTCGCGCTGGTTGTCCAGGGTCTCCTGGGTCAGCGCCGGCACCAGCCCGCCCATCCGGTCGGCTTCCAGCCACAGGGCCAGGGCGAGATGCTCGGCCGGGACGGTCTCGAAGTAGTTGGTCCGGTCCGGGTTGGTGGTGGCGTTGAGCGAGCCACCCGCTCCCTGCACCAGTTTCATGTGTTCGGTCTTGGCCACGTTGACCGAGCCTTCGAACATCAGGTGCTCGAAGAGGTGGGCGAATCCGGTCCGACCGGCGGGCTCGTGGCGCGAGCCCACGTCGTACCAGAGATTGACCGCGACCACCGGCACGCTGGAGTCGGGGCTGACGACGACCCGTAGGCCGTTGTCCAGCCGGGTGGTCTCGATCGGCCAGGGATACCCGTTGGGCGACATGTGCTCGACGTTAGCTGATCCGGACACAGGGCGACCGCACCGGGCCGAGCCCGGTCAGCCCGGTGGTTCCGTCCGCCGGTCGGATTCGTCGAGCAGCGCGGCCGCCTGGCGGATCGGGTCGTCGCTGCCGGCCGCTTCCTCCTCCGGCAGCAGGTGTCCGGCCCGGGATTCGATCCGGTCGGCCTCGGTCTCCGCGTCCGCCGCGGCCGCGGTGTCGGCCCGGTCCGCGGCCGCGGTCACGTCGGTGCCGGCGACGATGGCCGGCGGCTGGCGGGTGTACGCGTCGTCGGTGTCGGTGCTCATGGCTGTCGCAGTTACCCAGCTGCCCCGCCGGCTACGCCTGGCCGACCGGCGGGCGAGGTGGCTCAGGTTCGGAACGGGCCGCGTACCTCGTAGGTGATGCCGCCGGACGACGAGCCGGCGGTGCCACGCTGTGAGGAGAAGTACAGCCGGGTGCCGTCCGGGGAGAACGCCGGTCCGCAGATCTCCGACGACGCCTGCCCGCTGATCCGCAGGAACGGCGCGATCCGCTCGTCCGGGGTGATGACGCAGATCTCCATGTTGCCGCCGTCCTCGGCGACGTACAGGTCGCCGCCCGGCGTACCGGTGATGTTGTCGACGCCGGTCAACGGCGGCGTGCCGGTCACCAGGGAATCGTCGTAGGCCAGGTCGATGCGCTGGCCGACCACGTCGTACGCCCAGACCCGGTTGTCGCCCTTGGTGGTGAACCAGCAGACGCCGTCGGCGTAGTGGCAGCCTTCGCCGCCGTTGAACCGCTTGGCCCCGGAGACCTGGTTACGGGTCGGCGTCGGGCCACCGTCCGGGTCGGGCACCCGGGCCCAGGTCACCGGGCCACTGGTGGCGGCGCCGGCGACCAGCACCACCAGGGTGCCGGTGGACAGGTCTCCCCAGGTGGTGGGGCGGAAGCGGTAGAAGCAGCCGTTGCTCTCGTCCTCGGTCAGGTAGATCACCTGGCGGACCGGGTCGGCGGCGGCTGCCTCGTGGTTGAACCGGCCCATCGCGTCGCGGCGCACCGCGGCGGTGCCGCCGAGCGGGTAGGTCTCGTAGACGAAGCCACGGTCGACCTCCTCGCAGGACAGCCAGGTACCCCAGGGCATCGCGCCGCCGGCGCAGTTGCGGTTGGTGCCGGCCAGGATCCGGTACGCCGAGGCGATGCCCCCGTCGGGGTCGAACCGGATCGCCGACGCCCCGCCGGTGCGGGAGATCTCCGAGTTGGAGACGTAGACCCAGCCGGTGCCGGCGGGGAAGCAGGCGCCGCCGTCCGGGGCGTCGTGCCAGACGTACGAGGTGGTGCCGACCCGCTGCCGGGAGCGGGCGACGACCCGGCTGGTGAATCCGCTGGGTAGTGCGATGCCGTTGGCGTCGGGGCCGGCGAGTGGGCCGTACGGGCTGGGACCGGGCTGGGCCGGGGCGGCGAACGCGCCGGTCCAGAGGCTGCCGGAGAAGGCGGCGGCGCCGGCGCCGACCACGGTGGCGCGCAGCACGGTACGACGATCCATCTCGAACCTCCATCGACACTGGTCGTATCGATGAAGCTAGGCTCCGCCGGTGGCCACGGATATCGACCAAGGTTAACGGCGGGCGAGAATCCGCCGAAGTACGGTGGTGGCAGCCACCCCGATTTCCGGTACAGTGTCGGTCGTGACGCGTTCGTATCGATGGTTTAGGCAGCCGGCCCTGATGCCGGTGGCTCAGCCTTGACCTGACGTCACCCACCAGAGCCGGCCGAGGGCAGAGGGCATCGAGCCCCTGCCCTTTCGCATGCCAACGAGCAGCCGGCTCGGACCTGGGGGCGCCGGCGCCCCGGGGGGCTGGCGGAAGGAAAGACACCCGATGATCCCCACCGGACGCATCACCGATCAACGCATCGACCGGGTCGTGCCACTGACCACCCCCGCGCTGCTGCACCACGAGTTGCCGCTCGACGATCAACTCGCGGCGCGGGTGCTGGACGGCCGACGAGCCGTCGCCGGGGTGCTCGACGGGCAGGACGACCGGCTGCTCGTCGTGGTCGGCCCCTGCTCGGTGCACGACCCGGCCGCCGCCCTCGAGTACGCCCACCTGCTGGCCGGTGCCGCCGAGCGCCACACCGACGACCTGCTCATCGTGATGCGGGTCTACTTCGAGAAGCCGCGCTCCACCGTCGGTTGGAAGGGCCTGATCAACGATCCCGGCCTGGACGGGTCGGGAGACGTCAACACGGGGCTGCGGACCGCCCGGTCGCTGCTGCTCGAAGTGCTGCGGACCGGGCTGCCGGTGGGTTGCGAGTTCCTCGACCCGATCACCCCGCAGTACATCGCCGACGCCGTCGCCTGGGGTGCCATCGGCGCCCGTACGGTGGAGAGCCAGGTGCACCGTCAACTCGCCTCCGGGCTGTCGATGCCGATCGGGATGAAGAACCGTCCCGACGGCAGCGTCGAGACGGCGGTCGACGCCATCCGGGCCGCTGCCGTGCCGCATGTCTTTCCCGGCATCGACATGTCCGGCACTCCGGCGATCCTGCACACCCGGGGCAACGCCGACTGTCATCTGGTGCTGCGCGGCGGTGCCGGCGAGCCGAACTACGACGCCGACTCGGTGGCCGCCGCGCTGACCCTGCTACGCGCCGCCGGTCTGCCGCAACGACTGGTCATCGACGCCAGCCACGGCAACAGCGGCAAGGACCACCGCCGCCAGCCGCTGGTCGCCGACGACATCGCCGGGCAACTCGGCACCGGCCAGCAGGGCATCACCGGGGTCATGCTGGAGTCGTTCCTGGTGCCGGGGCGTCAGGACCTGGACCCGACCCGCGAACTCGTGCACGGCCAGTCGGTGACCGACGCCTGTCTCGGCTGGGACCAGACCGCCGAGGTGCTCGATCGGTTGGCTGCCGCCGTCGGTGCCCGGCGGGCCGCGCTCGCCGCCGCCCAGCGGTGAACTGACGCCGGTACTCCGGTCGCCCCCGGGCCGCGTGGCCTGGGGGCGACCCGGCCAGGCGGTTCGGCGCGTCGGTCGGTCAGGAGACCGCGCGCCCCGGTGCGTCGGTTGGTCGGTGCCCCGCCACCCGGGCGGCGATCCACACGAAGAAGACCGCCAGCGCCACCTGGATCGCGTGCCGTAGCCAGTCGATCCCGGCGGTCTCCCCGATGCCGAGCCAGGTGGCGATCACCCCGCCGAGCAGCGCGGCGGCGATGCCCACTCCGATGGTCAGCCAGATCGAGATGTTCTGGCGTCCGGGCAGCAGCAGCCGACCGAGAGCGCCGATGACGGCGCCAGCGACGAGCGCCCACAAAATAGTGCCGATCATGGATCTCACCTCCGGGACCGAGCCTAGGTGGCCCGGCCACCGCCGGGAGGCGGAACGACGAGGGTGGGCGGGGTGAACTCCGGTCTCAGCCGGGTCACCCTCACCCGGGGATGGTCGTTTGCCGCGTGCCGCCCGGGGTAGCAGGCGAGGGTGACCGATGAATCGTCCCAAGCCGGGCTCTATGAGCTGCTCGATGACATCTATCTCGGCAAGGAACGGGTGAGCCGGAGCGAGATCGCCCGCCGGGCGGTCGCCGCCGAACTGCCCGCGCACCTGTTGACCAGGATCAATGCGCTACCCGAGGGCGAATACGCCCAGGACGAGGCGGAAGAGGTCCTGCACTCCTCGACGGAAGGCGAACTCCAGTGAACGACGACCAGACCGACCCGCGTGCCGCCTTGGGTCAGACCCCCGACGGCCAGCCGCCCGAGGAGGACCCGGACTTCGCCGGTGAGCACGACGACACCGCCGTGGCCAACGACATCATCGAGGGCACCGACTCGCGGGAGCCGGAGTCCCCCCGTGGCTGGTCCGGGCTGGAAAGGCCCGGCATCACGGTCGACTGACCCCGCCCGCCGGCGGTGGGCTCGCGTCCACGTGGCGGGCCGCGGCGTAGGCCAGCTGCAGGAAGTCGGAGCCGGCCACCGCCGTGAAGCAGGTGGCGATCAGCCGGGTCGCCCGGGGCGCGAACACCAGCCCGCTGGTCAGCGCCGTGGCGATCCACACCGCCAGACAGAACGGGCAGCTGACCATCTCACCGAAGACGTGCCGGGCATCGCCCGCGTCGTCACGCACCTCCTCGGCGATCTCGCCGGCGCCTGACGGCTTCTCGTAGCGGGTGAACGGAGCGCGCAGCGGGCTGGTCACCGCGTCCTTGCTGAGCAGCCGGCTCAACTTGTGGGTGGCCACGGTGATCAGCACGACGTCGCCGACGCCGACCCGTGGCGGCAACTGGCGGCCGGTCAGCCGGACCGCCGCCGCGCTGCCGGCGACCCCGCAGGCGTACACCGTCAGCGCCCGTGCGTAGGCACCGAGCGGCCGGTCGCCCGGCGGCGCGTACGGCCGCGACGCCCTGGCGCGGTTGCGGATCCAGTGACCTACCGCCATCCTGTGCTCCTTCTCCCACCGGCCCGGTCCGGCTGGGCCGGGTCGGTGCCCGCGTCGTCCGGCGGGTGCCGCCGGTCAGCCTGCGTTGAGGTTGTCGGTGACGGCACCGACCAGGCCGACCAGTGTCTCGTCGGCGATCCGCACCAGTTGCTCGTGCGGCAGGTCGGCGTCCAGCTCCAACCGGAGCGTCGCGCCGCCCGCCTGCGCCGGATACACGCGCAGTACCGCCGACCACGGCCCGTCGGATGCCACCCACCGGGCCTGAAGCTCATTACCACCGTCGACCGGCCGGGCCGTGGTCTGCCGCAGTTGCGCCGGCAACCACGCGCTCCGCCGAGCCGGATCGGCGGCCGTGCCGTAGGCCACCTCGGGTGGTGCGGAGACCCCTCGCTCGGCGTACGCCGGCACGCCCCGTCACCGCCCGTCGCGCAGTCGGGCCTGGTCGACCTCCCGACCCGGGTGCCGGGTGAGGTACTCGGTCTCCAGATCGGCGGTGCGCCGCAGATGGTTGGCCAGGGCCGCGTCGGCGCCGTGCCGCAGTGTGTCCAGCCGGGTCCGGTGCAGGCTGCCCAACTCGCGGAGCAGGTCGTCGTCGGTCAGCTCGACGGCGTCGATTCCCGGCCCGACGCCGCTCCCGTCATCGGCTGCCGGCAACCCGTCGTCTGCCTGGTCACCGTCCCAACCGACCATCCGCTCGTCGGATGTCGGCCAGCCGGGCCGGGGCTCGTACGGGGTGCCGGCAGCCGCCGGCGTGTAGTTTCCGTACCGTGCTGAGTCAGTCATCTCCGGCCTCCGGGGAGTCGACGAGGCATCACCTCGGTGGGATTCCCCTGCGGCAGCGGGTCAAACTTGTCCGGTCCGGGCCGGACCGGTGGCCGGCCCGGGGTCAGAGGCTGATCCGGGCGTAGTGCGCCATCGCGTCGCGCAGGAACTCCGCCAACGCCGGATGCACGGCGTCGAGTTGCTGACGGAACTCCGGGTTGGCGGCGTACAGCTCACCGAGCCCGGTGTAGGACTCCCGCTGCGGAGTCCAGAACTGCTCCAGCCACCGGCGGTGACCCGCGATCGTCTCCTGCACCGCGGGGTCGTCGACCGCAGCACCGGCGGACAGCAGCTCCGCGAGCGAGGTCAGGAGTTCCCGCCACTGCCGTTGGATCCGGTCACCGTCGACCGGCGTCA
The DNA here is from genome assembly GCF_048060115.1 of Micromonospora sp. LOL_023. NCBI lineage: Bacteria > Bacillati > Actinomycetota > Actinomycetes > Micromonosporales > Micromonosporaceae > Micromonospora > Micromonospora sp. LOL_023. Next base: position 23,532 of record NZ_JBHMIM010000030.1, on the reverse strand, counting down.
GGCCGGCCGTCCGCTGCTTGCTCTGCGCGATGTGCTTGCCCGCGCAGTCGCCGTACTGCTCGACGAGTTCGGCCTCGTACCGTGCCTGCCGCCGGGGATCGAACCCGGCGAAAATCTGCTCTTCGGACATTTCTTCACCTCCCTCCAGTTCACTGATCGTGCCGGCCACCGTCGTGGCCAGCCGGTCGAGCCGGTCGCGTTCGGCCAGCAGTCGCCGATGGTGCCGGCGCAGCTGCTCGACCGGGTCCCGACCGTCGTTGACGATCTGACCGATCGCCGCCAGCCCGAGACCGAGTTCCCGCAGCAACAGGATCCGTTGCAGCCGGAGCAGTTCCGCCCGGCCGTAGAAGCGTTGCCCGCCGGGGGCGGTACGGGCCGGACGGAGCAGTCCGACCGCGTCGTAGTGCCGCAGGGTTCGGGAGGTCACGCCCGACATCCGGACGATCTCTGCGGTCGACCAGCTCATGGGAACCACGGTAGAAGTTGACGCCACGTCAACCGCAAGCCCGCAGGATCCGCTGGTCTGCCGTACGGCGCTGCCCGCCGGCCGACCACGACTACGACGGCTCGTCGGAGGTGCCGATCCACCGGCCGGTACGCTTTCGGGCATGCGGCAGCTGTCGACCCCCAGGTGGGTACTGCGCCACCTCGCGGCGGTGGCGCTGGTCGCCGGTTTCCTCACCCTTGGCTGGTGGCAGATCAGCCGGGCCGCCGCCGGCAACACCCTGAGCTGGGCGTACGCGGTCGAATGGCCGGTTTTCGCGGCTTTCGTGGTTTTCATCTGGATCCGGGAGATGCGCCAAGCGCTGCGTCAGGCCGTACCGGCTGATCCCGGACCACCGGCGGCCGATGTACCGGCGGCGGCTGATGTGCCACCGGCGGCCGATGTGCCGGCGGAGTCCGCCGCGGGTCTGGCCGGCGCGGTGCGGATCGGTCGGCCGGTCCGGGTCCGATCGGTTGCCCGTACGCCCGCCACCCAGCCGGACGATCCAGAGTTGGCCGCGTACAACCACTACCTGGCCTGGCTCAACGCCAATCCGCATGCCCGGGCCGGCGACTACCCCGGCTGACCGACCGGGGCACGGGTGACGAGCGGGCGCGAGCCCGACGAGAAAGGAAACGCAGTGTCTGGCGCACTAACCCGATACCGGCTGATCGCGTACGTGGTCGGTGTGGTGCTGATCCTGCTGGTGGTCGTCGGGATGCCGATGAAGTACCTGTTCGACGAGGCCGTCGTGGTGGAGACCATCGGCCCCGGGCACGGCTTTCTGTACATGGTCTATCTGGTGGCCGCGTTCGATCTCGCCCGCCGTGCGGGTTGGCCACTCGGCCGGATTCTGAAGATCATGCTCGCCGGCACGGTGCCGTTCGTGTCGTTCTGGGCGGAGCGGGTGGTGACCCGCTGGGCGCGGGAGGCGATCGACGAGCAGGCGTCGGGCCGAGTCGCGGTGCCGGCAGGCGATGCGGTGCGGCCCGCGAGCGTCGAGCCACGTGATGGGGCCGGGGTCGGGCCGTGAGCCGTGTCGGGCCGGATCCGTCGCCGGAGCCGACCCGACACGAGTGATCATTCGGCCGGGCGGCCGGGCCGGGCCCGGTCCAGGCCGGCCACGAAGGCAGTCCACGCCGCACCCGAGAACTCGAGGTGCACGTCGGGGTCGGTGGAGTCGCGCACGCCGACCGCCGGACCGACCGTGGCCACCTCGACGCAGGTCGTCGCCTCGCAACGACGGCTCTTGCGCCAGGCCAGATCGGCAGTGCTGATCACAGTCACCCAGACTCCTTCATAAGGATATATCGGTAAATTTGCCATCAGAGCACGCAGGCAATCGGGCGGACTTTATCAGCCTTCGATCTTGCGCCCGACAGTGGTGATCATGACGCCCGGAGTCCGGAACCCCCGACGGCCCGACGCCTCGGCCGGCCCGACGCAGGCCCACCCGCGCACCCCGGCGAGCTGGTCCACAACAAGGGCCAGCCGTCCATAGCAGACGAGTCTGACTCGGTGTAGCGTCAAGAGATGGCAACCGGCCAGGTGGCATTCTGCTAGGCACTTCCCGGAGCGTTCCCATGCCTGCCCGACATCAGGGACCGACCATCGGGCGCCGCCGGCTCCGCGCCGCGCTGCGCCGGGCTCGCGAGACGGCTGACCTCACCCAGGACTACGTCGCCAAGCAGATGGACTGGTCACTGTCCAAACTGATCCGGATCGAGTCCGGGTCGGTCAGTATCTCCACCAACGATGTCAAGGCGCTGCTGGATCTCTACGGGGTACGCGATCAGCAACAGGTCCACGAGTTGGTGGAGTTGGCCCGCGCCGCCCGACGCCGGGCCTGGTGGAGCAGCTACAAGGACCGGGTGCCGGCCGCCTACGCGGCGTACATCGGGCTGGAGGCGGAGGCGTCGGCACTACAGTACTTCCAGCCGATCAGCTTCCCGGGCCTGCTGCAGACCGAGGAGTACGCCCGGGCGTTGATCCCCGCCGACGGGCCGCATCACGTGCCGGCCGAGGAGATCGAAGGTCGGGTACAGATCCGGCTGGCCCGCCAACACGAGGTGCTCTACGGCGCGGATCCACCACAGATCGAGGTGATCCTCGACGAGGCGGCCCTGCGCCGGGTGACCGGCGGGCAACGCATCCTGCGGGAGCAACTGCGGCACGTGGCCCAGATGTGCGCCGCGCCGCACATCACTGTCCGGGTGCTGCCCTTCGCCGCCGGCAGCAACACGGTGCTCGGCCCGTTCGTCATCCTGCACTTCGCGGATCAGGCCGACGCCGACGTCGTGTACGTGGAGAGCGCCCTGGTCCAGGAGGTGATCGACCGGGGCGGTGAGGTGCGGTCCTATCAGCACGTCTTCGACCGGCTGCGGGCGGAGTCGCTGTCCCAGGCGGATTCGGTCGCGATGCTGCGACACCTGGCCGAGAGTCTCGACGACCACGACGCGGGCTGATCGGCGTCGACCAGCCCGCGGTCCCGGTCACGGGCCGCCGACGGCTCCACGCTGATCGGGCACCCAGGGCTCGATGGTCACCGGGTCGGACAACCCCGCCAGCCGGCACATCTCCCGAGCGCGCATCACCGCCCGGCTCACCTGCCCGTACTGGCGTTCCTCATCGGTGCTGAACAAGATGACCATCAGGCCCTCGTGACGACCCCAGAGTTCGAAGGGCCGCGGTCGCAGCCGGTCGCCGATCCAGGCGCAGCAGACTGGGATGAAGGCCGCCACCAGCAGGGCCAGATAGCCACCGGCGCTGACCTCGTGCAGGCTCTTGGTGAAGCCGATGGTCATCGCGATCCCGGCGAGCACCACGGCGGTCACGGCGACGGCACGACCGGTGAGCCGGTCGCGAGGACCACGTGCGGTCCGCAACTCGGTGAGGCTGCGGATGGCGAATCGGCGGCCGGCGACGATGAACCACTCGGGCGTTACACAGATGCCGGGCTGCCGGTAGAAGGCGGGCCCCGGGTAGCGGCCGCCCCGACCGCGCGGATCGACCTCGACACCGTCGGTAGGCGGGGACTGCCTCAGGAAGCGGCTGTTGCGGGCCCTGGGGATCAAGGGCTGGTCGGCGCTGCGCGCGCCGCGATGCTGGTCCGGACGGGTGGTCGGGGATCCGCGTAGGGGTGGGGTCTGGCGAGTTGCACGCATGGCTGCCTCCGAAGGGCTCGCGCGGCGCTGACCTTGCGCGTCCATTGTGCAAACAGCGAGCTACTCGATGGAAGGTGCGCAATCTGCCACCTAGCAGATCGACGTACGGCAGGGAGCATCCTGGATGGCAATAAGCGGCATATGTTCTTATTTATCCCAGTGGATGCCCGCCGACAACTGCGCATTGCGACTAAAGCCGCGCATCACCCAGGACACCCCGGACCCAACCCTGCCGCCACCGGGCGACCAGCCGGCCGACCGAATCGCCCCGTCCCAATCACCATAGAGCCACAATCACCTACCCTCAGTAACTATTGATAAATATCACCTTGGGCAATGCCAGAATCACGATCACACCACTTTCCGGAGATAACCGCGACAGCTAAGTTAGACCTACTGGTCCGGTCGCCAGTCACCGACCGTGGTGACGCTGGTCCAGCGCCGCCGAATCACCACCCGGAGATCACGCCGAGTAACCTTTCGGTAATCGACAGTTGGTGACCCGGGGACCCACCGAACAGCGTTCCGGGGTGAATCCGCGCTCAGCGCGGTAGGGCGACTCCTTCCCGCCCGAATCCGTCAGCTAACCCGGTAGGCGGCGATGGAAGAAGGGTCCTGTTTTCTTGTCATCAGCGCGGATTCTGCTGCGCACCCTCGTGCTGGCCGGCGTAGCCGTCGGCTTGGCGGTACCGGCGAGCGCCGTCTCGGCCCAGCCCTCGGTCAGCGAACTGACGCAGCAGATCAACAAGGAATCCGAAGAGTTGGCGAAAGTCGTCGAGTCGTACAACCGACTCAACGAGGAAGCCAAGGCGACCCGCGCCGCGGCCGAGGAGATCGACACCAAGCTCGGTCCGCTCCAGAAGGAACTCGCCCAGGCGGAGATCGAGGTCGGGCAGATCGCGATCACCGCGTACAAGACCGGTGGGTTGAGCACCGCCAGCGCACTGCTCGACGGCACCTCCGACACCTTCGTCCACCGCCTCGGCACCCTGGACCATCTGGCGAGGGATCGTCAGCAGCGGCTCAGCAGCTTTACCGACACCCAGGTGACCTACCTGGCTGAGCAGGAGAAGCTGCAGGCCGCGCTGGCCAAGCAGGATGCCCAGGTCAAGGAGCTCGCCGACCGCAAGAAGAAGATCGAAGCGGAAATCGACGAGCTGATGGAGAAGCGGGAGGAGGCGTACGGGGCGGCCAGCCAGGCCGGTTCGTCCTACTCCGGGCCGATCCCATCGGTCGCCGGCGCCGCCGGCACCGCCGTCGAGTTCGCCTACGGTGCGATCGGCAAACCGTACGTGTGGGGTTCCAGCGGACCGAACGGCTACGACTGCTCGGGCCTGACGCTCGCCGCCTGGCGGGCCGCCGGCAAGAGCCTGCCGCACAACGCCGCAATGCAGTGGGACCGGGTGGCGAAGATCAACCGGGGCGCTCTGCAGCCAGGTGACCTGGTGTTCTACAACGGCCTTGCCCACATCGCGCTCTACGTCGGCAACGGCCAGGTGATCCACGCTCCGACCTTCGGCCGTCCTGTCGAGCTGGCCAGCGTGGACATGATGGCACCGTACGGCTTCGGCCGGGTGACCTGATCTCCCGGAGCACCGACGCCGACGAAGTGGCCCGGCATCCGTTACGGATGCCGGGCCACTTCGTGATCAGAGACGTCGCGGGGTGGGAGAGGGTCAGGCCGCCTGCAGACCCTCTGCGCGGGCCAGTTCCCGGAGCCGACCCAGTGCCTGGATCTCCAGTTGCCGAATCCGCTCGCGGGACAGCGAGAACCGAGAGGCGACCTCGGTCAACGAGTGCTCCCGGCCATCCTCCAGACCGTAGCGGGCCCGCATGATGCCGGCCGACCGGTCGTCGAGGTGGTTCAGCAGACCCTCGATCCGCTGGCGCTCGAGCCCGGTGAGCACGATGTCCTCCGGCGACGGCGCGTCGCTGTCGGCCACCAGGTCACCGAGCTTGGTGTCACCGTCGTCGCCGACCGGGGTGTCGAGCGACACCGTGTCCTGCGACCAGCGCACCAGCTCGTGGACCCGTTCCACCGGCACTCCGAGGGACGCGGCGATCTGCTCCGGCTCAGGATCCGAGCCGAGCTCACGGGTCAACTGCCGGGCGGTGTTCCGCATCCGGTTGACGTCCTCGACGAGGTGCACCGGCAGCCGGACGGTCCGCTCCTGCTGAGCGATGGCCCGGCTGATTGCCTGACGGATCCACCAGGTCGCATAGGTGGAGAACTTGAAGCCGCGCTCGTAGTCGAACTTCTCCACCGCTCGCACCAGGCCGGTGTTGCCCTCCTGGATCAGATCCAGCATCGGCATGCCGGAGCGGACGTAACGGCGCGCGATCGACACCACCAGCCGCAGGTTGGCCCGGATGAACAGGTCCTTGGCCCGCTCGCCCTCGGCGACCAGCCGCTCCAACTCCTCACGGCTGACACCGGCGCGCGGCACCCCCTGCTCCAGCAGGTGCTCCGCGTAGAGGCCGGCCTCGATCGCCTTGGAGAGGTCGACTTCCCGGGCCGCGTCGAGCAGCGGCGTGCGAGAGATTTCATGCAGGTAGACGCCGACCAGGTCCCGCTCCTCGGCAACCTCGTCGGTCCGCAAAGCCATCGGCTTCTCCACGTTGCTCACGGTCCCCTCGTTGACCCCACTTGCCCTGTTACCTACGACCCGCATCTTCATCAGCCTCTCCCCCCGTCTCGTCTGCCTCCTGCCGACGGGCCCGTTGCGCCGGGCTTCGCCGATCGGCGCCGACACCTACACAACAGATGAGACGCGCCAGGGATTCCGTCTCGTGAGTCGAAGCTGACACGATTGCCTGAGTAATCGCTGTGAACAGGATTGGCGTTTCCTGCCAGGCCCCTCGGTCGCCGCGTCGCGCGAGGGCAGCCGGCCGCGCCGAACCACCGGCGGCGACGACATTTCGCGGGCACCCAGGACACCCATGACGCCCGGCGCACCGCGGCGATTCCCGTCACTGTCCCTCCTGCGATCCTCGTCACTGTCGATCCGACACGGCGTCACCGCCGACCCGGCTCGACCAACGAACCTCGGTTCACGACTGGGAGTACGGTCGAGGCAGGGTGCACGGTTCATCACCGGACGACCCAGGGACGCCGGACAGGGCCGATCCGGACGGCCCCGGCCGTCGAAGGAACATTCCCGCCGCAGACCGCCGGCAAACAGCCAGCACGCCGAGAAGGCGACAAATCACGCAGGCGGCCCGGTAATCGGTGCACCAGCAGGCAGCCGGACGGTCAACTGCTGCCGGATCAGCCCGGCCACCTGCGCCGTGTCACCCCGCGCATCGATCACGACAAACTCCGTGGACTCCGGCAACGACCAGTAGGCGGTGGCGCTGCGGACCAGATGCTCCAACGACTCGCGGTCGGTGCCGCGCGCCTCGATACGCTGGCGGGCCTCGGCCGGGGGCAGCCACAGCAGAAAGGTGATGTCTGGCCGGGGGAAGACCCGGTAGGCGAGGCGGGCGATCCGCTCCCAGCCGCCGCCGACCCCGTGGGTACGGAGACTGACGTACTGGCAGACGGCGTACCGGTCCATCACGGCGACCGCGCCGGACGAGCCTACGTTCGCGCGGGCGATCGCCAGCCACCGCAGCACGGCCTCGAAGAGCATCAGTCCACTGCGGCCGATCAGCCGTCGGGCATCCGGCCGGCCGAGCCGGACCGCGAGGCGATCCAGCCAGCGCCGGCCACCGGCGTTGCGCCGGTACCGTGCCGGCAGGCCGGCCGCGGTCATCCCCTTGGCGAGCAGATGCGCCTGAGTGGTCTTACCTGCCCCGTCGATGCCGACCAGGGCGATCCGCCGAATTCGCACCGCGGAGCGTGGGGCCGCGGCAAGCTCCGATGTGGGCTCCGCACCGATGGACGGTGTGGGTGGGTGGCCGGGAAGCTGACATGGGGACGGTCCGGGAGGTGCCTTGATCTGTGTGACGAGCACGTATCCAACGGTACCGAGCCCATGCACCCCAGCAGCCGAGCGACGAGGTCGGATGGTGGATCTGATCCACCGCCCGATCGAAACCCCGGTCACCGACGCGACCTTCGCGGAGAGTCTGACCCGGCCGGTCGACGCGATCCACCTGCACGGTGTTCTCCGCCACCATGCTCATGGTGCACAAACTACTGAGTTTCTCGCAGCACTACTGCGATTTCGCTCGGGCCCTGCCATTGGCCCGGTCACTGCGGGAACAGATCGACTGGGAGCGGGTACGCAGGGAGTCCGCGCACGGCTCGACGTGGTGCCGGACGACCAGCAACCCGACGTGGTGCCGGACAACCAGCAGGAGGTGGACGATGACGCCGACAAACGGGCAGCAGGCCGGTCAACCCGGACAGCAGGCCGGCCGGTCCGGGCCAGCTCGGCTCGACGAGTACGCCGAGGCGGCGGTGCAGCGGCTGCTGAGCGAGCACGCCGCCGTCGCCGAGCAGGGAGTGACCGTCGTCCGACGGGACCACACCCTGGTGCTGCGCGGCGAGGTGGAGAGCCTGCACCGTCGGGAGGAGATCGTCCGGCTGGTGGCCGAGCGCTTCCCCGGCGTGCGGCTGACCACCGACATCGCGGTGACCCGCACGACCGCACCGACCGAGGCGGAGGAGCTCTGATGATCCGCATTGCCGCGGTGGGCGACGTACACCTGGACGGCGACGTGCTGGGCCGCTTCCGGCCGGCGCTGCAAGGCATCGGCGATCAGGCCGACGTACTGCTGCTCGCCGGCGATCTGACCCGGCACGGCACCGAGGCCGAGGCGCGGTGCGTGGCCGCCGAGTTCGGTGACCTCGCGGTGCCGGTGATCGCGGTGCTGGGCAACCACGACCACCATTGCGACCAGGTCCCGCAGGTGGTGAAGGTGCTGGCCGGGGCCGGAATCACCGTGTTGGAGGGCGACGGCGTGGTGCTGGACCTTCCTGGCGGCCGGCTTGGCGTGGCCGGGGTGAAGGGCTTCGGTGGTGGATTCGCCGGTCGGTGCGCCAGTCGGTTCGGCGAACCGGAGATGAAGGCGTTCGTTGGCTCCACGGTGGACTCCGCTGATCGGCTGCGGGCGGCGCTGTCGGAGTTGGACTGCGACGTACGGGTGGCGTTGACCCACTACTCCCCGGTGCCGGAGACTCTCGCCGGCGAGCCACTGGAGATCTATCCGTTTCTCGGCTCATACCTGTTGGCCGAGGCGATCGACGGGGCCGGCACCGATCTCGCGGTGCACGGACATGCCCACTTCGGTAGCGAGCGGGGCAGCACACCCGGTGGGGTACGGGTCCGCAACGTCGCCCATCCGGTCATCAAGCAGGCGTACAGCGTGTTCTCGCTCGCCGGGTCCTCAACCGGACCGGACCGGTGAAGGTTTCCGCAGCAGGGCGGCAGGGTACTCGGCGACCATGGAGCTACTTCTTTGGATTCTCGCAGTCGTACTGGTAGTCGCCGGTGTTCTGGCCCTGTTCCGCCGGCAGCTGCTCTGGGGCATCGTGCTGATCGTCGTCGGGCTGCTCGTCGGACCCGGTGGTGTGAGCCTGTTCGCTTGACGGTTCCTGTCCGCACACGTGCCGGGACCGCCACGCCCGGTCCGGTCCTCCCCGAAGCGGACCGGCAGGGCGGTCCCGGCATCTTCAAGTCCTGCGCCCGGTCCGGCCAAGCTCGCAATCGCCGTGGAGCAAATATGGAACGACAACTCTCGAACCCGCCACAACTGTCGCCGCGCCAGGCCGAGCGGAGCGGATGGGGGTTGCTGGTGTTCGCCGCGGTCGTGGCGGCGGCCGCCGCCGTCGGTGCCTTCGGCGTGACGGATCCGGCAACCGAGTACGCCGGCCTCGCCCAACCGGTCTGGGCACCACCTTCGTGGCTGTTCGGCCCGGTCTGGACCGTGCTGTACGTGATGATCGCCGTTGCCGGTTTCCTGGTGTGGCGGCGGATCGGGCTCGGGCTGGCGGTCGGTGTCTGGTTTGCCCAACTGGTGCTCAACGCCGCGTGGACGCCGCTGTTCTTCGGCGCCGGCCGCTACGGCCTGGCGTTCGTCGACATCGTCGTCCTCTGGCTGCTGATCGCCCTCACCTCGGCCCTGTTCTGGCGGGCCTCCCGCCCGGCGGCACTGCTGATGCTGCCGTACTGGGCGTGGGTCACCTTCGCCGGCGCGCTGAACCTGGCCATCTGGCGGCTCAACACCTGATTCCCTGACCTGAACGGGTCACCGCACACCGCTTGCGGACCTGTCCACGATCCGGCCCTGGCTGATCCATCAGCCAGGGCCGGACGCGTCGTCTGGACCGGAGTGCGCCCGCCGAGGTTTCCGAATTGTTACTGGCTCGTGCCTGCCCAGGTCTGGACGGCACCGCATTGCAAGCGCTTACATGTGGAGACGCCCAGACAGCAAACCACCGGCAGGGCCACACGCGGGGGATCGCGGGGCCCGCCGGCTAGCAAGGGAGGACGTCATGGCGGTCTTCACCAGACCACGCCGAGCCTTCGCGCTCGCCAGCGCGATCGGGCTGGCACTCGCCTCGACGGCGTGCGTTTCGGAGACTGGTAGCAGCGCGGACCCGGATTCCGAGGAATGCGCCCCGTTCAGCGACTACCAGGGCAACGAGGGCGAGGTGACCATCTACGCCTCCATCCGAGACGCCGAAGCGGACCTGCTCGAGGAGTCATGGAGCCAGTTCGCCGACTGCACCGGCATCAACATCCGCTACGAAGGCAGCGGCGAGTTCGAGGCCCAGCTGCAGGTACGGGTCGACGGCGGCAACCCGCCGGACATCGCCTTCATCCCGCAGCCGGGTCTACTCGGGCGCTTCGCCGAGGCCGGCCAGCTGCAGGCCGCCAGCGATGAGACCAGGGCAATGGCCGAGGCGAACTACAGCGAGGACTGGCTGGCGTACGGCACGGTCGACGGCACCTTCTACGGCGCCCCGCTCGGCTCCAACGTCAAGTCCTTCGTCTGGTACTCACCCAGCATGTTCGCGGACAACGGCTGGACCGTGCCGGAGAGCTGGGACCAGCTGATCGAGCTGAGCGACCAGATCGCGGCCAGCGGCACCAAGCCGTGGTGTGTCGGTGTCGAGTCCGGTGACGCCACCGGCTGGCCGGCCACCGACTGGATCGAGGACATCATGCTCCGGACCCAGACTCCGGAGGTCTACGACCAGTGGACCACCCACGAGATCCCGTTCAACGACCCGCGGGTCGCCGAGGCCGTCGACCAGGCCGGGTCGATCCTCAAGAACGAGGAGTACGTCAACGGCGGGTTCGGCGGGGTCTCCAGCATCACCGCGACCGCCTTCCAGGAGGCTGGCACCCCGATCCTGGCCGGCGACTGCGCGCTGCACCGCCAGGCCAGCTTCTACGCCAACCAGTGGCCGGCGGGCACCGAGGTGGCCGAGGACGGCGACGTCTTCGCGTTCTACTTCCCGACCAACGACCCGAGCTCCGGCCAGCCGGTCCTCGGCGGCGGTGAGTTCACCGCGGCGTTCGCCGACCGTCCCGAGGTCCAGGCCGTGCAGACCTACCTGGCCTCGCCCGAGTACGCCAACAGCCGGGCCTCGCTGGGCAACTGGGTGTCGGCCAACACCGGGCTGGAAATCTCCAACGTGGAGAACCCGATCGACCGGCTCTCGGTGGAGATCCTGCAGGACGAGAACACCACGTTCCGCTTCGACGGGTCCGACCTGATGCCGGCCGCCGTCGGCGCCGGCACGTTCTGGCGCGGCATGGTCGACTGGCTCAGCGGTCAGAGCACCGCCGAGACCCTCGACTACATCGAAGGTTCCTGGCCAACCAACTGACACGACGCGGCCGGTCCGCCCCGGATGATCCGGGGCGGGCCGGCCGCCCCATAGCCAGGATCAGTCGACACACCGTTGGGAGGGCGGATGTACTTCGACGTCGCAGAGCAGATCCCGAAGCTGATCATGCTGCTGTACGGCCTGCTCGCGTTCGCAGTGATCGTCGGCGGCCTGCTGCTGCTGCTCGACGCCGTACCGAGTTGGTTCGCCCGGCGCCGCGAGCAACGGTTGATCGCGGCCAGTGCCGGCGGCGGGTCGGTGCCGGTCGGTCGACCCTCACGCAGCTCCGAGGGCCTGTTCGGGCTGTTCTTCCTCTTGCCGGCGCTGCTGCTGCTGACAATCGGCCTGGTCGTCCCGGCCCTGCGGACGACCGTGTTCTCCTTGATGGATGGCCGTAGCGAGAACTGGGTGGGCCTGGACAACTACCGCTGGATGTTCGCCCAGGACGAGATCATCCAGGTGCTCGTCAACACCCTCATCTGGGTGTTCCTGGTGCCCACGATGGCGACCGCGATCGGCCTGATCTACGCCGTACTGGTGGACAAGGCCCGGTTCGAGGCCGTGGCCAAGTCACTGGTCTTCATGCCGATGGCGATCTCGTTCGTCGGTGCCAGCATCATCTGGCGCTTCGTGTACGCCTACCGGGGTGGCGAACAGGAGCAGTACGGCCTGCTCAACTACGTGGTCACCCTGTTCGGCATGGAGCCGCAGCGCTGGCTGCAACTCAACGCACCACTGAACACCCTGCTGCTGATCGTGGTGATGATCTGGATCCAGGCCGGGTTCGCCATGGTGGTGCTCTCCGCCGCGATCAAGGCGATCCCCGGCGACATCATCGAGGCCGCCCGCCTCGACGGGGTGAACGCCTGGCAGATGTTCTGGCGGGTTACCATGCCGAGCATCCGCCCGGCGCTGATCGTGGTCGTGGTGACCATCTCGATCGCCACCCTCAAGGTCTTCGACATCGTCCGGACCATGACCAACGGCAACTACGACACCGGTGTCATCGCCAACGAGATGTACAACCAGGCGTTCCGCTACGGCCAGAACGGCCAAGGCTCGGCCCTCGCGGTGTTCCTGTTCGTCCTGGTCATTCCGATCGTCATTTATCAGATCCGCAACCTGCGCAAGCAGCGGGAGGTGTGACAGCCATGACCACCAGCACACCCCCCGTGGCCGCCCCGGCCACCAGCGGGGAGGAACAACCCCGTACCCGCGTCGGCCGGGTCCGCAAGCGGCTCAACACCCCGACGGCGACGATCGTCGCGATCGCCATCGCCGTGATCTGGACCATCCCCACCTTCGGCCTGTTCGTGTCGTCGTTCCGGCCAGCGGAGGAGATCCGGACCACCGGCTGGTGGACCTTCTTCACCAATCCGCAGGTGACCCTGGACAACTACCAGGACGTGCTGTTCGGCCGATCCTCGTCCTCCGGCCAGCTGTCCAGCTACTTCATCAACTCACTGGTGATCACCCTGCCGTCGGTGCTGTTCCCGCTGGCGTTCGCCGCGCTGGCCGCGTACGCGCTGGCCTGGATCAACTTCCGGGGCCGGGACCTGATCTACATCTGCATCTTCGCGCTGCAGATCGTGCCGCTGCAGATGGCCCTGGTGCCGCTGCTGCGGTTCTTCTCCGTGGGCACCACCATCGGTGGGGTCACCATCACCCCGGCCTGGGGGCTGGACAGCTACGAACGGTACGTCCAGGTCTGGTTCGCCCACACCTGTTTCGCTCTGCCGCTCGGCGTCTTCCTGCTGCACAACTTCGTCTCGCAACTGCCGAAGGACCTGATGGAGGCGGCCCGGGTCGACGGCGCGACCCACCCGAAGATCTTCCGGACGATCGTGCTGCCGCTGATCGCCCCGGCGCTGGCGGCGTTCGGCATCTTCCAGTTCCTCTGGGTCTGGAACGACCTGCTGGTCGCGCTGATCTTCGCTGGCGGCGAGAGTCGGGTGGCGCCGCTGACGGTACGGCTGGCCGAACTCGCCGGCACCCGTGGCGACGAGTGGCAACGGCTGACGGCCGGCGCGTTCGTCTCGATCATCGTGCCGTTGATCGTCTTTCTCTCGCTGCAGCGGTACTTCGTCCGAGGCCTGCTTGCCGGCAGCGTCAAGGGCTGACCGCCGACCGCGGCCACGCGGAGGCGAGGTGATGATCCATGACCAGAATCGACGACGTGGCCCGATTGGCCGGAGTCTCCACGGCGACCGTCTCCCGGGCCCTGCGCGGTCTACCGACGGTCACCGAGGCGACCCGGCTCCGGGTCCTCGACGCCGCGACACAGCTCGGATACATCGCCTCGCCGAGCGCCTCCCGGCTGGCCGGCGGCAAGACTCGGGCCGTCGCCGTCGTGGTGCCCCGGATCACCCGCTGGTTCTTCAGCACCGTGGTCGAGGCCGCCGAGGACGCACTGCAGGAGGCCGGCTACGACCTGCTGCTGTACAACCTCGGCGGCCGGGAGAACGCCCGGCAGCGGATGCTGCACACGGCGAATCTGCATCAGCGGGTCGACGCGTTGATGCTGGTCGCCACCCCGCTGCAACAGCCCGACTTCGCCGCCATCTCGGCGCTGGAGATGCCAGGGGTCACCGTCAGCTCCGGCACCGGGGTCCCCGGCTGGCCGAGCATACGCATCGACGACATCGGCGCCGCCCGTACCGCCACCACGCACCTGCTCGGGCTCGGACATCGCCGGATCGCGCACATCTCCGGCAACTCCGCCGACGAACTGGCCTTCACCACTCACCTGGACCGCCGCCGGGGCCACCAGGAGGCACTGGTCGCCGCCGGGCTGACCCCGGACCCGACGCTGGACGTGGAAAGCGACTTCACCATCGGCGGTGGCGGCCGGGCCACCAGGGACCTGCTGCGCCGTGATCCGCTGCCCACCGCGATCTTCGCCGCCTGCGACGAGATGGCGCTCGGCGCGATCGCCGCGCTCCGCCAGGCGGGTCTGCGGGTGCCAGCCGACGTCAGCGTCGTCGGCGTCGACGATCACGACGTCGCCCGGGTGGTCGGGCTGACCACGGTCGCCCAGCCCGCTGCCGAACAGGGCCGGCTGGCCGCCCGTACGCTGCTCGGGCCGTTGTCCGGCGCGGCCCGCGACTGCGCCGCCGCCAGCGTGATCCTGCCCACCCGCCTGGTCCTGCGGGAATCGACCGCGCCACCACGGGAAAACGGGTAACCACCCGACCCGACCTGGTAGACCACGTACGGTGCTCAGCGCCCCCGGACAGACAAGCCGTCGACCGAACTGAGGAGTGCATTCGGTGAACACGCCAACGACCCGTACCCGTGACGGTGCCGACACCGATTGGTGGCGGGAGGCGGTGATCTACCAGATCTACCCGCGGTCGTTCGCCGACTCCGACGGCGACGGCATCGGTGACCTGCCCGGCATCATCGCCCGACTCGACCACCTGGTCGCCCTCGGCGTCGACGCGCTGTGGCTCTCGCCGTTCTACCCGTCGCCGCAGGCCGACGCCGGATACGACGTGGCCGACTACCGCGACGTGGACCCGATCTTCGGCCGCCTTGCCGACGCCGACCGGTTGATCACCGAGGCGCACGACCGGGGCCTGCGGGTCGTCGTGGACCTGGTGCCCAACCACACCTCGTCGGCGCACGCCTGGTTCGTCGAGGCCCTCGCCGCCGCACCCGGCAGCCCGGCCCGCGACCGGTACGTGTTCCGCGACGGCCGGGGACCCGGCGGCGACGAGCCGCCGAACAGCTGGCGGTCGGTCTTCGGCGGACCGGCCTGGACCCGCACCGACAACCCCGACGGTACGCCGGGACAGTGGTACCTGCACCTGTTCGACGCCGGGCAGCCGGACCTCAACTGGGACTCCAAGCAGGTACGCGACGAATTCGTCGAGATCCTGCGGTTCTGGCTCGACCGGGGTGTCGACGGCTTCCGGGTCGACGTCGCACACGGGCTGGTCAAGCAGGCGGACCTGGCCGACTGGCACTACCCGGAGGAAACCACCTCCGGCGGCCACGTCGAGCAGCCACGCCCGCCGATGTGGGACCAGGACGGCGTACACGAGATCTACCGGCAGTGGCGCACCGTACTGGACGCCTACCCCGGTGCACGGATCCTGGTCGCCGAGGCATGGGTGCAGCCGGCGGAGCGGCTCGCCGCCTACGTCCGCCCCGACGAGATGCACCAGGCGTTCAACTTCGAATACCTGGAGGCGGCATGGAGCGCTGAGGCGCAGCGTACGGTGATCGGACGGTCGTTGGCCGCCGCCGACGCGGTCGGCGCCCCCACCACCTGGGTGTTGTCCAACCACGACGTACTGCGCCACGCCACCCGGCTGGCGTTGCCGGTCGGTGCCCCCCGGCCGCGCGGGATCGGCACCGACGACCCGCAGCCGGATACCGCGTTGGGGCTGCGTCGGGCCCGCGCCGCCACCCTGCTGATGCTGGCCCTGCCCGGTTCGGCGTACCTCTACCAGGGTGAGGAGCTGGGCCTGCCCGAGCACACCACGCTGCCGGACGAGGTCCGGCAGGACCCGACCTGGCTGCGCAGCGGCCACACCGAACGGGGCCGCGACGGCTGCCGGGTGCCGATCCCGTGGGAGGCCGACAGCCCGTCGTACGGCTTCGGCCCGACCGACGCCAGCTGGCTGCCGCAACCGCCGATCTGGGCCGAGTACGCCCTCGACCGCCAGCGTGATGTGCCGGGCTCCACGTACGAGATGTACCGCACCGCGCTGCGGCTGCGCCACGAACACGGCCTCGGCCGCGGCGGGCTGCGCTGGATGGAGTCGCCCGACGACGTACTCGCCTTCCGGATCGGCTCCGGGACCGACACCGGGGCCGAGACCGGCGGCGAGGTGATCGTGGTGACGAACCTCAGTGCCGGGCCGGTGGCGCTGCCGCCGGGAACCGAACTGGTGCACGCCAGCGGCCCGCTGACCGCCACCGGACAGGTGCCGACCGACGTCACGGCCTGGGCCCGGCGGCGCGCTCGGTGAGCAGGGCGTGCACGTCGGCGATGTCGCGCGGGGTGGTCCGCGACGCCAGCCAGTACATGATCCCGGTCGGGATGAAGAACAGCTGGAAGACGGCGAGCCCGACCGCGTAGTTCAGCGGCGGCGGGACCACCCCACCGACCGCCCGCAGGGCGACCGGCAGCAACGCGTTGCCGGTCGCCCGACCGACCCCGTTGACCAGGTTGCCGAGGCTGTAGACGGTGCCCCGATGCTCCGGCGGGTTGACATCGGCGATCAACGCGAACCAGTTCGGCGAATTCGCTGAGGTCAACGCCAGGGCGAGCAGGGCGGTCAGGAAGCTCAACCCGATCGTCGGCTCGGTCAGCACGCCGCGCAGCACGGCGGCGGTCACCGCACCCGCGCCGGCACCGTCCGGTACCTCGATCCGCATCGGGACGAAAAACAACACCAGGTAGAACGGCACCGCCGCGAGGATGCCGACCGCCGCGACCAGGGCCCGACCCCGAGGGGTACGCCGTTGCAGCCGGTCGCCGACGAGTCCACCGACGATCGACAACGCCCCGCCGAGCTGGAACAACGTGGCGAAGACACTGCCGACGATGATCGCCGTACCGGCGGTGTAACCCTGGTCCTCGGCGCGGGCCCGGAACAGCGCCGGCAGCCACACCAGCGAACCGAACGCGATCTGCGCGGTGAGCCCCTGCGACACCAGCCAAATGTTGGTCCGCCGCCTGGCGATCGTCGGCAGGTCGGCCCGGCTGATCCGGTGCTCGTACTCGCCGCCGGTGGCGAACCGACCGGCCAACTCGGGCTCGCTCTGCCCACGCCGCACGTCGTAGGTGAACAGGTACGCGACCGTCGCGACCAGCCCGGCCGCGCCGAGAACCAGAAACGGCCGACGCCAGTCGGCGTGCCCGAGCAGCCCGCCGAGCAGGGTGCCGGCGAGCGTGCCGACGCCCTGCGACAGCCCCCAGAAGCTCATCACCAGGCCCCGCCGGCCGGGGGTGATCAGATCGCTGACCACCGAGAAGCCGACCGAGGCGACCGCGCCGAGGCCGACAGCGGCGACCAGCTGCGCGGCGCAGAACAGCGGATAGCTGCCGGCGAGGGCGGTACCGGCCGCGCCGAGGCCCCAGATCACCGTGCCGGCCATCAGCAGCGGTTTGCGGTTGCCGTGGTCGCCGACGTACGCCCAGCCGACCGCGGCGATCGCGGCGACCAGGAAGGTCGCGGCGGTAACCGCCCCGATCGCCCCCTCCGGTACGGCGTACGTGTCGGCGATGCTGCCGTACAGCGGCGGGACCAGGCCGATCGCCACGTTGTCCAGCGAGGCGAGCACGATGAACACGACGACGCTGTAGATGCGATGCGCCCGCCCACCGGTCACCGACATGCCGATGAGTATGGGTCAGCGCGCCGTCGGTCGGTGCGCGGGCCACCGTCAGCCGAGGGGAATGCCCAGCCGACCCGACCGAGGGCGTGGTCACCCTCCCCCACCAACTGGGCATGTCCGGCGAGGCGGCTCGGGTCCGGGTTCCGCTGGGCGCGAACCTACTGGCGGTGTGACCGACGGTATTGGAATGCTTTCGGGATGGCCGTTCGGGAAGCCCTGCCGTCGCTCGTTCGGTCGTCGCCCTACTGGCCGGTGGTCAGGCACCGGGTTCTGCGGCGGCTACTTCCGGGGTTCGCTCTGTCGTATGTGGGCGAGGGCATGAGCCTGCTCGCGGTCAGTTGGCTCGCGATCCAGTTGGCGCCAGAGCGCAGTGCCGGGGTCTGGGTGGCGGTGGCGGTCGCCGCATACACGCTGCCGGGTGCGCTCGGCACCGTGCTGTTCGGCCGGCTGCTGAACGGCCGCAGTGGTGCCCAACTGGCGGCGTGGGACGCGGTCCTGCGGGCGGTGGTACTGGCGATGATCCCAGTGGTCTACCTCGCCGGAGCACTCGACATCGCGCTGTACGCCCTGCTGCTGGGCCTTTCCTCGCTGTTGCGGTCCTGGGGCTCGGCGGGCCGGTTCACCCTCATCGCCGAACTGCTGCCGCAGGAACACCGCCTGGCGGGCAATGCGCTCATCGGCCTGTTCGCCGAGGCGTCGATGCTGGTCGGCCCGGCATTGGCGGCGATTCTCATCGGGGTCGGCGGTCCCGTCCTCGTCATCGCCGTCACCGCCGCGACCTTCGCCGTCCTCGCGATCACCTACCTGCTCGCCGTGCCGAGAACGGCCCGGGCCCCGATCGAGCAGCGGCAGGCGTCCAGCCTGGCCGGCTTCACCGCGATCTGGCGCGACCGCACCCTGCTCGGCCTGGCCGGCCTTACCTTCGGATTCTTCTTCCTCTACGGGCCGGTGCAGGTGGCGCTCCCGATCCACGCCGTACAGGCACTCGGCGGCTCGGCCGGAGCCCTCGCCGCGTTCTGGACGGTGTTCGCGGTCGGAGCGATCGTCGGCGGCTTCGCCGCCGGCTACCTCCGCCGCTGGCCGCTGTGGCCGACCACGATCGCCATCGTGCTCGGCTGGGGTGCGGCGCTGCTGCCACTCGGCCTCGGCGCACCCACCGGCCTCGCCCTTGCCGCGTTCGCGGTCGGCGGACTGATCTGGGCACCGTTCCCCGCCACCACGATGGCCCTGCTGCAACAGTCGACCGACGGCACCATGAGGGCACCGGTGCTCGCCGCGTACGCCGCCATCGTGACCCTGTCCGTGCCACTCGGGACCATGGCCGGCGGGCCGCTGATCACCGCAGTCGGCGCCCAACCCACCATCGTCGCCTCGGCCGTGCTGACTCTGGCCTTCGGCGCGGCGGCGGCAGGTGTCGCGATGTTCAGGGCGTACCGATCGCGGCGTGGTGGACAGGAAGACCGCGACCAGCCAGGCGAACCCGTAAAAGGTGCTGACAGCTCGGTCCCGATGGTCACAGTCACCAATTCGGTGCGCCAGGATCAGCCCTGATCCACAGGCTTCGGGTCGACGAGGCGGTACGAGGGCAGCCCGCGTCGGCGGATCAGCCACTCGGCGACGATCACGTTGGGCAACCAGCACAGGAACGGCACGGCGGCGTAGGCGGTCTCGAACAGCAGATCCGGATCCGCGTCCGGCCCGGCGAACGGCAACTGGACGACGATGAGCAGGCCGACCCACGAGCGCAGCGTGACGGCGGCGAACGTCAACGCGTAGTTGCGGAACATCCAGGACTGGTGCTGACGCAGGTCCCGCCGCCGTGCGGTGTCGAACCCCCGCCACGCCGTGTACGCCCAGAGCAGCGCCAGTGCGCCGAACCCGAAGAAGCCAACCATCCGGGCGTGGTTGAACGGCAGTATCACCAGCGCGCACGCCGCCGCGACGCCGACGGTGAGCAGATACGCCACGCCGACCGAGCGATGCGCCACCGGCCAGCGGCGGCGCAGCCGGTGGGAGAACTGCCACGGCCCGAGCAGCAGCGCGAGCGATCCGAGGGCGACGTGGACGTAGAGCGCCAGCCGGACCGGCAGCGGCGCGTCCACGTAGGTGCCGGCCAACCCGGCACCATCGTCGGCGAGGGCGCGTAGGTCGGCGCTGGCATAGGTGGACAGCGAGAATCCCGCGATCGCGAGTGAGGTGAGCAGCACCACCGTCCAGCCGGTACGAGACCGCCGCGCCGGTCTGCCGCCGGTTGTCCGCCCCGGTGGTGCCGCCGCCACTGCCGTGTCGCCCATGACCGCCCCCTGGCAAGTATGTAAGTGCCATTTACAATGTAAGCGACGTCAACATACGACCCGATGTTAATGTCGTCAACATGCCAGCTGGAGCGATTCGCCGGACGTACCACCACGGAGCGCTACGGGAGGCGCTGCTGGACGGCGCCCGGGAGTTGCTGGCCGAACGCGGAGCGGAGGGCTTCAGCCTCAACGAGTTGGCCCGGCGGGTCGGCGTCAGCTCCGCGGCGCCGTACCGGCACTTCACCGACCGCGAGGCGCTGCTGTCCGCGCTGCGCGACGAGGGGTACGACACCTTCGGTGCCGCTCAGCGCGCCGCCGCCGCGCAGGCGAGTGACCCGGCCGACCGCATCATCCGCCTGGTCGCCGCGTACCTGCGCTTCGCCGAGGAGAACAATGCGATCTTCGGCATGATGTTCCGACACTGGTCGTGGGCCGAGGTACGGTCCGACACCTTCGCACCCCTGGTGGGGGCGGTGACCGAGGCGCAAGGAGCGGGCTTCCTGCCCGCCGGTCAGTCCGCCACCACCCTGGCCCGCACCATCTGGTGCACCGTTCACGGCCTGACGACCTTGCGCCTCACCGGCGGCCTGACGAAACTCGGCCTGGATGCCCCGACGGACGACTTGATCCGCGACACGTTCGCGGCGATCCTGCGCGACCCGGCCGGCTGAGATTGACGTCGTCGAGGTGACGCTGACGCACGCTATTTCGCCGATTTAACGTGCGTCAGCGTCACCTCACGAGCGGCAGAGAGCCCCGGGACCCTTACAACTGGGGCGGGGTCCCGGGGCTCTGTGTGCTCTGCCTACGGAAAGCGGATCGGTGTGGGCTCAGGCGTACGTCTTGGCCAGCTCGACGAAGGTCGACCAGGACGACGGGGCGAACGCCAACGAGCCGCCGTCGCGGTCCTTGGTGTCCCGGACGTAGACGCGGCCGGGAAGATTGTCGGCCACCTCGACACAGTTCGCCGAGTCGGACTTGGTGCTCTTGCGCCAACGCGCCTCGGTCAGCTCCATGTCTCGATCGCCTCCATGATCATCTCGTGGGACTGCTGGCCGGGCAGAGCGTACCCCCGGATCGTCTCCCAGTCCTCTTCCAGCGCCTCGGTGGCATCCGTGGCCTCGATCAACCGTCCTTCCAGGTGGCCTTCGAGGAAGCCGACCGTCCGGCCGTCCACGGTCGCGAGCACCATCGGCCCGAGCACCCCGGGATAGCCTCCGGTGGTGAACGGCACGATGTGCACCTGCACGTTCTGCCGCTGGTTGGCGTCGGCGATCGCCTTCAACTGGTCGCGCATCACCTCCGGCCCACCCACCGAACGGCGTAACACGATCTCGTCGAGGACCACCACCAGTCGGCAGGCGTTGGTGGCCCGGGTGACGATTTCCTGCCGGTCCAGTCGGGCGGCCAGGGTCGGCTCAAGCTCCTCCGGCTTGGTGTTGAGCGCCTGCAACAGGGCACGTGCGTACGCCTCGGTCTGCAACAGTCCGGGCATCACCATCGGTTGGAAGATCCGCAGCAGTTTCGCCCGTCCCTCGTACTCGACGAACGGGCGGTACCACACCGGGGTCCACTCGCCACGGATGAACTCCCGGTAGAACTTCATAAACGCGGTGCCGTACACCCGGTCCACCGCCCCGAGGTAGTCCGGCAGCGCCGGCCGCTCGCCACGCTCCACCGCCCCGACGTGCGACGCCGAGAAGTGCAGGCGCTCGCCCCAGGACTCCTGGGTGAGCCCCAGCATCTCTCGGACGCGACGGAGGTCCTCTACCAGATACTCGCTCGCAGACATAGCCTTTCACGTCCCTCAATTCATCACTGCGCACCACTGACCGGTGCCGGACATTCCCCGGAGTCACCCGCGTTGATCAATTGCCACCTGGTCGCTCCCGGGCTTCCCCCATCTTCTGTGGTGGGGGGCTGATAGTCCAGGGTGGAAGTCGGCGAACACCACAGTCGACTTCGCTCGGAGGAGAAATGGTGATCAGGAATGACGGCATAGGCGGGACTCCCCGCCTCGCCCGGTACATCACGTTCAAAGCAGCGGACGATGCGGAACCCACACCGGGCCGGCCGCCGCTGCCGAAGCGGACCCCCGGGGAGACCGACCCCGATCAGGACGGGCGGTTCCAGCTCGCCGGCGCGCGCGGCGTGGCTGCCGCCCCGTACGGTGCGGTCGACGACGCCCGGAGCGCGGACCGCACCGGCCGGGCGGCCCGCTCCCCCGCGCTGTCCCGGGCGATCCACGACGCGAACTCGACCGCCCGCACCCACCTGCCGAACCGGACCACCGGCGAATGCCACCGATGCGGCGGCGTCCCCGGGCCGTGCCGGCCGTTCCTGCGGGCGATCGCGATCCTAGACCGGTGGGAGCCGGCGAACGCCCGACGAATCCGCGCCGTCCTGCACCTGTCCGGACTGATGCCCGCCGGCTACCCGCACGACGACAAGGACGAAACCGCAGAGTCGTACGGAGCCCTCGACGATGCCTGAGCCGACCCCGCTGGTGTGCCCCGGTGATCTGGTGGCGCTGCGGCAATGTGACCACGTGGACGCCACCCGCCCCATCCGACTCCGCGTGACCGAGATCTGGCCGTCGCCCGAGGAACACTCGTGGGTGCGGATAGACGGCTGGGAAATCGACCCTGACGAGCCTGACCGCGACGGCAAGGCGGTCAGCGTACGGGCATACAAGGATGCGCTGCGCCGGCCCGGCGCGGTCACCACGGTAGACCTTGGGTACCCGGCCGGACCCCGATAGGCGCCCCCGGGGCGCAGCATTCCCCACCGCTCCCCGCTAGCCGGACCAGAACGGACGCCCGGATCCCATCCCCGTGATCCGAGGTCCGAACCCGTGGCCGGCATCCGGACCCAGGGGTCCGGCAACCCCTGCCCGGGGACACTGGACGGGAGATCCGGGAAGCTGCGCCCCGGGGGTCAACACTCCCGGCGAGCAGCCTCGGCTTTCGATTGCGATGCGCGCGTCCCAGCGACCGACCGCAGCCCACTGCGGTCAAGCCCGACAGCTCAGGGCCCGGGCCGCCACCTCTTCAGGGCAAAAAGGTCAACCGCGACCATGCCGAACAGCTTGGGCCCACGTTCAAAGACGTCCATGTCCGCAAAGTACGGCGTTTCTTCAATGCGGCGGTGCACCGGACGGACAGAAAACAGCCCCAGGAAGATTCCGAAACCGACCACCAAGATCAGTCCAAAAAATATTGGCCTCAGCACCTCTGCTGGCCCTCCCAGCAACAGCGCCAGAATCACGGCAAATACAGCCAAGAAGGCAAGAAGAAAAAGCCGCATTATGATCAACGCGCGCCAGTACGCCCAGGAACCGCGCACGCGCCAGGCAGGATCACCTGAGGAACTCACCATTCAATGAGCCTTTCCGGGTAAGGCTCTGATCACCGGGCGCGGTGTCCGGAACGGTCAAGATGTGTGGGAATC